>CAUZWH010000528.1:0-2516 GCA_963583675.1 Alphaproteobacteria bacterium | reverse complement strand
CGCGAGGTTCCGCCAAAATAAGTAGACACGTTGCCCGAAAAATCCTGGCCTTCCGCACCCTTCCACCAATTTTGGAAACGGTTCCGCACCGTCTGGCCGAACGCGGAGATGTCGGCGCTGGTTTTTAGATTCTCCGGCGGCGGTGCGACCAAGTCATCGTAGGACAACGTTGCGCCATTTTCCTCCATGTTGAGGAATGCCGCCGGAATCTGGAAGACATGATGCATGAGCACGCGCCACGAGCGCGGCCGATTCGGCAGTTCGTCCTCAAGATGATCATCCGGCATTTGCCGGATCAGGCGGATCGCGGTTTCCAAGATGCCGTCATAGCGCTCGGCCAATTCTTCCGGCGACAGTTCTGGCGCGGTGTCATCGTCCAATTCCAGGAAGTCGACGACGTCTCCGATGACCTGAGCGAATACGAACTTGTCACCCTTGGCGACGACCGGCACGCTACGGGCGCCAAGGCGGCTCAATTCCGCCATGCCGTCCGCTTCTAGCACATTTATCGAGTTGAATTCGATCCCACGGACCGACAGGTATTCTTTGACCCTGAGACAGCTTGTTCAGTGAGGCTGCCAGAAGACCTTGATCGTTTCCGTCATGTTCGTTCTCCTCAAGAAGACGGCCGCTAGCGGAGCGAGTTCCCTTAGGCGTGCTTGCGGGCCGCGTGTGCGATTTTCAGCAACCAGAAGATGATGCAGAAGACGGCGGTGACGATCACCAAGGTGACCACCGCCGCGAGGCGATCGCCGAACCCGCTATCGAGCTCGGCTTGCCGCAGTAAATATACCGACATGCTCTGCACAGCCTGAAGCGCCGCACCGGCGCTTAGGAGAATCGCGATAAACGTCGAGCCTTGTAATGAGCTCAAGACAACGGCTTCGACGTTGCCTTGCTGGACGATATAGAGCTGATACGCCCGCCAGTGATAGCTGCAAAATCCAATAATGCCGATAACAAGTGCGACCCAGAATATTGAATTGTCGAAGCTCAACCCGTCGACGATGAGTCTGAATAGATCTTCGAACGGCTTATAAAAATATAGAAAAATCAGGACGATAATGAAAACCAGGAAGCCGACGAGCGTCCAGAACAAGCGCCATCCACTCATGTCTAATTGACCCTCCCTGGTCGAAGCCGCGCGCAGCGATTAGTACGCGCAAACGTCGGTCGTTTGTACCCGTCCATATCGTACGACGCAATCAACGCCATCTAGCCCTCGCCGGCGCCTGGTACAGCCACGATCAGCAATATGGCGTATCCGATCACAAACAGGCCGTCTTTGATGGCGGGCACGGCTGACTTCGTATTGGAATTGCGACCCGCGATGAGGGCGATGATCTCGAGCACAAAAAAGATAATCGCAAGCGAGAAAAACGGCCAGATCGTGCTCCACCAGGTGAGGGTATCAGGCAGTTCGACACCCTGGATCGCCCGCCAGATTATGAGCAAAATAGGAACCGCGATCAGATAGGCGTAAGCGATTAGGAAACGGATGCGCGCCGCCGTGCGGTCGACGATCCAAAAAGTAAAAAAGAACAGAACGACGTAAATCATGTCCCACAGCACGACCGCATAGGTCTCTTCCGCTTTGGTCTCCAACAGGTTGAGAAAGCCGAGGATTAGCAGAAAGACGATGGTGTCGCAGAACATCCACTCGCGCGTGGTCTCTGCGCCGCCATGGGCGCTCCAGGCGCGTGTCGCCTTATCGAACAACAGCACCAGCGAGACGGCGATACTGGCCGGGTAGATCAGATAGAGCATCAACGCGTATTGGTGCACGCTTGGCACATAGATCCAGTTCAACAATAAGAAGGCGATCGCCAGGACAAGCAAGCCAAGCAAGCTCGCCCCCGAACCGGTCCGCACCGGGACGTCGCCAACGGTCGTTTTTTGTTCGTCAGAGCTGGTCGCGACGCTTCGCCCGCGGCGCGGCATCCGCGCAAACGCATAGATCAGAAAGCCAATAACGGCGATGCCACCGGCCACCAACATCACGATGAAAAAGATTAACGACCGATGATCGCCTGTGAGCCCAGTGCGCGTGAGCTGGCTATCGGCGGTCGGGCTAAGCTCCCAAATCAATAGCGCCGCGACGACGACCAATAAAATGATAGCCAACAAATAGACGTACCATTGCGGACCGGGGGCCGGCGTCGGGCCATCTGCGACCACTTCCTGCGGGCGCGCGGCACGCGCAACGAGCGAAACCAGGAACGCCAGAACGCCGACAATGGCGATTGCGATCATCACCTCGATAAAAAGCAGCGCGCGGTCGTCCAAGTTGATCTACCTCGTCGATGTGGCCGCCCGGCCGAGCGTCCCACGTATGCCCTGGTCGGCAATTGACTCCGAATAACGGTGTTCGTTCGGCTTCAACGCGAGCGCAGTTAGCTCCGCAACCGCCGGGTTTCCTGTTCGTTAATGCTTTCGGTCTCGGGATTGATGACGACCCCATAAATCTCTCGCGCCTTGTCGAGCGTTACAAAATCGTCGAGCCAGTCGTTCAGAAC
>CAUZWH010000527.1:0-2520 GCA_963583675.1 Alphaproteobacteria bacterium | reverse complement strand
CGGATTATCGTTTTTGTTAGACAGCATTGCTGTGAACGGGTCTGTCATCGCGATCGCAGTGCTGCACGGTTTTAGGTTGTTGCGTGATGTTTCGGCGCGTGTATCGCTCGCCGTTCCATAGGCTAAGGGCCTCGTCTTCCCGCTGTTCGGGTTGGTAGTGTTCGCATGGGTCCGGCGACCGAAATATTTACCATTCTCGCCGCCGTCATTGCTCTGTAGTGGCATCACCGCTGGCCCGCTAGACGTTGAATGACATGACCTCTATATTTATGGTCACAATGTCGGTCGCAAAGACGGTATGGATTGACACCGCTAGGGCCTTCTTGTCCTGAGCCAGCTCATTGTGGGACACGACCGGCGCCACATCGCCTTTCAAACTGTTGGTTTTCCAGGGGCTCATGAAAACCTGCCGCCTATTAGGCTACAATTGAAATATAGCATATTTTGGGCTATAATTGACGATGCGCTGCGGTGGCGAATAATTAAAATTCGTCCTCGAGCGATAACTTACCCATATTTTGGGGATATATTGCCGGTGTAGAACTTTACCGGGTAGCAACAGCTTTGGGGAATGCATCCTGCATGGTGTCTTTCGACGATCAAAAGAGCCTGTATCATCCACGCAACGAACATGATGCGTGTGGGGTAGGCTTTGTGGCCAATATCAAGGGCCACAAATCGCACGAGATCATCACTAATGGTCTGCAGGTTCTCGTCAATCTCGACCACCGCGGCGCCGTTGGTGACGATCCGCTGATGGGCGATGGCGCCGGCTGCCTGATCCAGCTTCCCGATGCGTTGCTGCGCGACTGGGCCACCGATGCTGGCTATGATCTGCCCGAACCGGGCCATTATGCCATCGCCATGTGCTTTCTTCCGTGTGAGGCGGCTGAGTGCGAGGCGCCGACCCGCCATTTTGAAAAATTCATCGCCGCCGAAGGTCAAACGTTGCTGGCATGGCGTGATGTGCCCACCAATCTGGACGGCATCGGTGAACGCGTCCTCGAATCAATGCCGACAATCCGTCAGGCGATCGTGGTACGCAATCCTAAGCTCAAGGATCAGGACGCGTTCGAGCGCAAGCTGTTGGCCATTCGAAAGCAAACGCTCAACGGCGCCAAGGCCGCAAAAGGCGATCTTGCCGACTTCTATATCTCGTCGTTTTCATCGCGTACGATTGTCTATAAGGGCCTGTTGCTGGCACATCAGGTAGGAACCTTCTATCGCGATCTCGCCAATCCGTTGGCGGTATCGGCACTGGCCATGGTTCACCAACGCTTTTCCACGAACACCTTTCCATCGTGGCCGCTGGCTCATCCATACCGCTTGATCGCCCATAATGGTGAAATCAACACGGTGCGCGGCAACGTCAACTGGATGGCCGCCCGACGCCACTCGATCGCAAGCGACCTGCTCGGGCCCGACCTTGACAAGATGTGGCCGGTAATCCCACACGGCCAGTCGGACACGGCGTGCATCGATAATGCGCTTGAGCTGCTGGTCGCCGGCGGCTACTCGCTGGCGCATGCTATGATGCTGCTGATCCCGGAGGCTTGGTCGGGCAACCCTTCGATGGACCCGAAACAGCGAGCGTTTTACGAGTACTATGCTGCGCTGATGGAGCCGTGGGACGGCCCGGCGGCGATCGCGTTTACCGATGGCCTGCAAATCGGCGCTACGCTCGACCGCAACGGCCTGCGGCCGGCGCGTTATGTCGTCACCGACGACGATTTGGTAATCATGGGATCGGAAGTCGGCGTGCTGCCGGTGCCCGAGGCGCGAATCGTCAAGAAATGGCGGTTGCAGCCCGGCAAGATGTTGCTGATCGACTTCGCCGAAGGCCGGATCATTGACGATAGCGAGATCAAGCAACAGCTCGCCGATAAAAACCCCTACCAGCAGTGGCTCGACGACACACAGTTCAAGCTCGAAGAGCTCGACGGTATCACTGACGAGTCAGATGAGATAAGGTACAATGGCCTGAAAGATCCGCTGAAAGTCCAGCAATCCTTCGGATATACCCAGGAAGACTTGGAAATGTTCTTGGGGCCGATGGGGCGCACGGGCGAAGACCCCATTGGCTCGATGGGGATCGATACTCCGATTGCAGTACTGTCGCGGCAACCGAAGCTGCTCTACAACTTTTTTAAGCAGAATTTTGCCCAGGTAACCAACCCACCGATCGATCCAATTCGCGAGGATTTGGTGATGTCGCTGATATCGATGATCGGTCCGCGGCCTAACCTGCTCGGCCATCATGCCGGTACCCACTACCGTCTTGAAGTGGCGCAGCCGATCCTGACTAACGCTGATCTCGCCAAGGTCCGCTCCGTATCGACCCTCGTTGGCGAGGCCTTCCGCACCAAGACGATCGACATGACCTGGCTAGAGGAGGAAGGTGTCGAGGGTCTTAAATCCGCGCTCGAACATGTATGCCATGAAGCGACCGATGCGGTTGTTTCCGGCTACAACATCCTGGTGTTGTCCGACCGCGCAATATCGCCCGAACGCGTCGCGATT
>CAUZWH010000526.1:0-2522 GCA_963583675.1 Alphaproteobacteria bacterium | reverse complement strand
TGGCGTGCCGGCGGCACTCAGGCGCTTGGCGTATATTTTGCCATCGTCGCGAAGCGGGTCTAACTCGGCAGTGTGGATCAGGGCCGAAGGTAGCTCAGCAAAGTCACGGCCTACCAAGGGCGCGGCGTAGGGATCGTCAGTTGTCCCCGCGTCGTCTAAATAAAGCCGCCAGTATTCGCTGACAGCACGCCTGGATAGCACCGGCGCATCACTCTGCTCGCCGCCAGAGGCCTGAGTGAGATTGAGGCCCAACATTGGGTAGATTAACGCTTGGGCGGCGATCGCCGGTCCGTTTCTGTCGCGTGCGGCCAAGCTGACTGCCGCCGCGAGGTTGCCGCCCGCACTATCGCCTGCGACGGCGATGCGGGTGGGGTCGATCCCAAGACCATTGGCATTCGCGTGGGTATATTCGAGTGCGCTGTAGCAATCGTCGAATGCGGCGGCAGCGGCGACTTCACCCGGTTCGCCTAATCGCTCAAGGGGTGAAGCGCTTCCAGAAATTGCGTGCCATCTTCCGCTGCATGGGTCGCGCCGTCATCGGCGTAACGATATACCATCCTCTGGCCGCATTTCGAGGTGCTGCTGGCGGTGAGAATGAACAGGATAGTCAGTTATGCTAACAGGCTCGCTCGTCTAGCCTTCGGCTATTAGGCGGGCGAGTTCGTCCGGAGTGGTCAGCATTGGGTAGTGGCCGGTGTCGATCTCGTGCCAGTGGGCGTTTAGCTTTGTTGCACAGCGCTCCTGATGCGGACGGCCCGGATTCTGTGCCTGAGGGCAATAGATCACGGTGGCGTCCCACTTCTGGTTCCAGAAGCTGTCGAGCTTGACGGGCTCATAAAAACAGGCGCGCGGATGCAGGGTCATGCGGTCCGCAGCCCAGTCGCGGAGTACTGGCTCCATGTCTTTGAAGCTACGGTTTACCAAATCGGCGCGATCCGGACCGATGGCAACGCTGTTCTCAATTGTGGCAGGTGAGGTCACAATATCGCGGATTTTCTCGCCGTCAAACAGCGCCAGCGCATCGGCGAAGACGACACGGGATATCTTGTCACGCGCGCGCTCCGCGACCCGGGCCAAGATCATGCCGCCGTTGGAGGTCCCGGCCAGCACCACGTCTGAGAGGTTTTCAAGGCGTAGCATGTCCACCACTTCTTCCGCCTGACTTTCGGTGGTGATGCCGAGCCGGGCCGAGGCCGCGCGCTCGCCGCAGCCGTCGAGGCAGGGAACATAGACCGAATGGCCTTGCCCACGGAGACGCTCGGCCACCATCTTCCAGATCCAAGGGCCTTGGTAGGCACCGTGCAGCAGTACAAATGTCGTCATAGGTGTATCCTCAGTTAATGTTGTGGTCCAGCTTGTGAAGCGCTTCGCGCATTTTCGCGGCGGCCCGGTTAATTTTACGGTCACCACTTTTGATAGATTTTAATTCGGTTTTGGAAGTGGTTCATAATGACCTGTGCCGCCTCGTGGGTCACGGTCCGCAATTTCCGATGTGGGCACCACATCCAATGCGACGGTTACCGCTACAGATATTTTGTTCTCCATAGTTTTGGGAAGACTGTAGTATCGGCTATGGCGGTATCGGCTTCGGACTGTTGGCCAAGAACGCACCGTTGCAAACCGCGTAATTCCGGCACGGACAGAACGGATAAACCTAATGCGCCTGGACAGCACACCAGTGGGGCGGATCGCTCGATCAATTTAGGCCTGCGAAGTTGTATTTGCGTCGCCAAGAGCGGTCTCCAAGTTGGAAAGTCATTCTTCTATGTTTATGGTTTCGTGCAGCTTATGTGGTTGGTGATAACGCCGGTAATGGCTTGTGCTTCGTCCGGGGTTAACGCGCCGCTGGCCATGTCGGCGGCACCCAGGTTGACGGAGTTGCGCTTGCACGCCACATCGAGCGGCGAAACGGTTGGCTAAATTAAAAGGGACGTTGCCCATTCCGCTTGTTGCCGGCGGTCTCATCGACAAAATTTCAGACAGATAATTTTTGCGGACTGTCATAGCTAATAAAAAAGGAGGGGGCTGGGGAGTGACCTTGGAGGTGGGGTCGCACAAGACGAGACATGAGCGGATACGCCGGATGGTTGCGAGTTTGGAATCATTGACCAATAACCTGCACGCCAATTAGAACCCATAACGCAATGAAAACGGTTTCAGATAGGACGAGAACAAGCGGCTGGTAACCGATGGTAAACAGGGCCTTTAGAGACGTCTTAATCCCCAACGCTGCAATCGCCGTCACCAGGAGCCAGCCTGAGAGTTCATTGAGTCCTTCCAGGACAATATTCGGTGCAAATCCAGCGCTGTTCACCGCGACGCACACGCAAAACCCTACAACGAACAACGGAAACGGCAGCGATTTTGCTTCCGACCCACCATGGCGGCGAAAATATAGCGATAGGGTGAGTACCACTGGCACCAGAAGAGCGACCCGAAGCAATTTTGTAATCGTGGCTACATCGCCAGATTCCGGTGATATGGCGTATCCCGCCCCCACCACCAGCGCCACATCATGAATA
>CAUZWH010000525.1:0-2536 GCA_963583675.1 Alphaproteobacteria bacterium | reverse complement strand
GTTGGGCCTCATAGTGGATCAGCAGGAAAACCCCGAGGTAGTACAGCAGCGCGATAATAATGCCGGCGACGATGATCTCGGCGTAGGGAATGCCGGTGAACTCCACCATCATGAAAGCGACCGCCCCCATTACAGGCGGCAGCAAGGCACCGCCAGTCGACGCCGAGGACTCGATTGCACCCGCTCGGACTGCCGATACACCGACCCGCTTCATCAGCGGAATGGTGATCGGACCGGTGGTGACGACATCGGCCGTCGGACTGCCCGAGATTGATCCATAAAGCGCGCTCGAAACCACACACGCTTTAGCCGGCCCACCGACCGAGCGTCCCGCGACGATCGACGCGATGTCGAAGAACAGCTGACCGCCACCGGCGCGCTGGTAAAACGAACCGAACAGGACGAACAGAAAAGCATAGGTCGCAGCGACCTGAACCGGCGCACCGAAGATCCCGACGTGGGTGAGCGATTGCAGGGTCAGGAAGTACGGCAGATCTATGCGATCGTGATAGAGCTCGCCCTCGAGCAGGTGGCCGAAGGCGACGTAGGCGAGGAGAATGATAACGACACTAGTCAGGCCCCAGCCGATGGTTCGCCGGCACGCTTCGACGCTTAGTGCGACGAGCGTAATGCCCACAACCTGTTCCAGCGGCGGGATCGCCGTAATCCCTTCGACGAAATTGTAGTAATAGGTGTCGTTCAACACGTAGTAGGAGCCAACCGCCAACGACAGTGCCGCCAGGACATAGTCGAGGATTGTGATGCGCGGGAAGGCTTTCGAAATGGTGGTGGTTAGAAAAACGATCGGCAGCACCCCAGCGATGAAATACGCCGCGTGCAAATGGCGATTGCTGCTCGAAAAAAGCGCGTACCAAGTTATATAGCCGGTGAGCAGAAGTGAGACGGTCCACAAATAATAGCGAATGAAGCCGTCCGGAATCGAACGATACCCTTCGCCGGTAAGCGAGAGCACATGCGCGAGGCGCACGCCGATACCACCGCCATCATCGGGATCACTCATCTCGCCCGCCTGTTGAAAGGAACGGAGCAAAGTAGAGCCTCTCGCAGGACTTCTCCCGCGAAAGGCTCCAAAGCAAGATTACGAAAACTAAACTACGAGCGGATTACTTCAGCCAACCGCGCTCGCGATAGTATTTTGCCGCGCCCGGGTGATAGCCCATCGCCTTGGGCTTCGCGAGCATGGTGTCTTTTGAGTAGTGCTGAAAAGCCGAGTGGATTGCATGGACCCGATCGATGTTCTCGGCCACCGCCTTGACCATCTTATAGACCACCTCATCCGACACGTGCTTGCCGGCCGCGACGGTTGCCCCGGTCCGCAGTGTCATCGTATCGCCACTGAGGAAGTCGTAGTACTTTCCGGGAATGTTATAGATCTGCATGTCGCGTTTTGCCGCAATCTTGTCGAGCACGCTGCGCTCGGGACTGAGCCACATAAGATCGCGAGTTTTTGAAATGTCGACGATGCGGGCATCGGGATGAATCCCAAACTCGATCATCAGATCGGTTTTGCCGTCCCGCAGATCCTTGAGGCTGGCACGCGACGCGTTGTAGGCGATGTTCCCGCCCCAACTAAGGACGTCTTCGGGCGTAAAGCCATACTCTTTGAAGATATCGGCAATCGTGACGTTGGTTATCAACACGCCTTTTCGGTTCATGCCGAGATTCATCTTCGGTTTGACGCGAGCGATATCGGCCAGGGATTTGATGCCGTTTTCATCAGCCCACGCCTTGCGCGCCACGAAGTACATATCGAGGTTGTCCATCAGCGTGAACATATGGAGCAACGCACCGTCGGGTACCTTCGCCTGGAACGGGGCCGCGCCGTTGAGGCCATACTCGTAGTCGATCGTGGTGATCGAATAATGAACGTCTGACTTTCCAGCCACGACATCGACCATGCCGCCGGCTACCGATGAAGGTTTGGCGGTCGCCGCCGTACCAGGATAGGCGTGACGGTAAATTCCGTGAAAAGCCTCGGCGAACGCCTTGAACGCCCCCTTGGCACCAAACCCGGTCGACGTGACTTTGAAAGGTTCTTTGTCGGCCATGCCGGCATAGGCATTCGGTACGGCGATCATCGCGATCGCGATACAGACTACTAGAGCTACAATACGTTTCATGGGCACTCCTCCCCTGTGTGTTGTCTAAGCGCCAAAATGACGCGAAGCTGTGTGATTAAGTGGCACCCTGCACGATGATAGCAGGGCGGCCGAAGCCGCGCCAAGCCAGTGAGGGCGTGGAGTGATCCAAGAAACTTGAGAATTCGGAGTTCCTCCGATGTTGTTCATTCATAACGATGTTCCGAAGCAGAACTTAACAATGGCGGAGTGCATCGACCTTCAGGAAGATGCCGTCAAAAACACCACAAATTCGAATTTCCACGGGAGGATCGGATGAGTTCAATGGATGGTCGCAGCGGCCCGCCACTGACGAAGGAACGCCGCAGCCAGGAATTCACTCTTACCGAGTACGACGCCTGGCAGGAGCGGCAACGCGGCCGTAATTGGACGCTTAA
>CAUZWH010000524.1:0-2550 GCA_963583675.1 Alphaproteobacteria bacterium | reverse complement strand
TCATCCAGCGTTGCGAAGAGGGCGGTAAACGCTTCTTCGTATGCCTCTTGAGTCGTCGCGAATCCGCACTTGTAAACGCCGCCGTTGACGTGCTCGAAGATCGTTTCATTTAACGCGTCGATCTCATTGCGCAAAGCCTCTGGGTAGAGGTCGGGGGTGTTTCCGACAAGATCTTCGAATGCATCGTTCATCATGCGGATGATCTCGGCGGATTCGTTATTTACGATCGTTCCTTCTTTCTTGTCCCACAAGACCGGAACCGTGACACGACCCGTGTAGTCCGGTTTTGCCACCAGATAGACCTCACCAAGTTTGGCCTTTCCATTCACCCAATCGGGCATGCAGCCGGCAGCATCGCTGAATATCCAACCTTGATCGCTCATCACAGGATCGACCACCGACAATGAGATAATGTCTTGAAGGTGCTTCAGTTCGCGAAAAATGGCCGTGCGCTGCGCCCACGGGCAGTTGTGCGAGACATAAAGATGGTAACGATCGGGTTCAGCCTTGAAACCAGACGATCCGTCGCGCGTCACCCGGTTGCGAAATGAACTGGCATGCCGCTGATAGCGTCCGTCCTTGGTGCGCTTGTAATCGTCGCTGTTCCACACGCCGTCAACATAAAATCCCATTCAATCAGTCCTTATTCCGCTGGCTGCTCTACGCGGCCTCGTCGAAGCGACCACGATCGTGTGGCTCGGAGAAATCGAGGTCTGGACCGCATGGCACGATGCGGGTTGGGTTAATACTCTCGTGGCTGCCGAAATAGTGCCTTTGATATGGTCCATATTGAAGGTCTCGGCCACGCCCGCCGTTTGGTAGAGATCGCGCAGGTAGCCCGAGAGATTGGGGAAATCAACAATGCGATTGCGATTGCATTTGAAGTGGGTGTGATAAACGGCGTCGAAACGGACCAGGGTAGGGAATAACCGCCAGTCAGCCTCTGTCGTCCTCCCGCCCACCAGATAGCGTCGGATGGCTAGATCGGACTCCAGTGAATCAAGCGCCGCGAACAGGTAGTCGAAAGCCATTTCATAAGCTTCCTGCGAACGGGCGAATCCACACCGATAGACGCCGTTATTGACCTTGGCGTAGAAGGTGTCGTTTGTTCGATCGATGTCGTCTTGCAGTGCGCCAGGGTAATAGTCGCCCGGCGCAGCCCCGTGCGTGTCGAACGCAGTCCCGAACATGCGGATGATCTCCGAGGACTCATTGCTAACAATCGTTTGGCGCTGTTTGTCCCACAGCACCGGTACGGTGACCCGCGTGGTCGTCGCGGGATCGGCTTTTAGATACACATCGCGAAGCAGGTCGCAACCGTTGACCGTGTCAGGAACGCAGCCGGCACCATTGCTAAAGTGCCATCCCTCATCGGTCATGAACGGATCGACGATCGACAGTGATACGATATCGTTGAGTTTCTTCAGGCTACGAAAGATGAGCGTGCGATGGGCCCAGGGGCAGGCCGCGGATACGTATAGATGGTAACGACCGGCCTCAGCTTGGAAGGGTGACGATCCGTCGGATGTTATCCAGTTCCTAAATTGGCCATCGCGGCGCACGAAGTTGCCGCGCGTGTCAACCACGCCAGCGTTTTCGGTCGTCCAGTGGCCTTCAACAAGCATGCCCATTCAGCAGTCCCAACCCGATCGTTCGTGCGCCTTATTCCGCGGCGACTTTGCCTTTTTCTTGTGATTTCGCTTCGCGCAATGCCTTGGGCCCGGCGTCCGGAAACGGCATCGAGAAGACATTATCGGTGATCGAATAGTCGAGATAGCCCAGGCGCGCGATCGGTTTGAATTTGCTCATATCGACCATGCCGTCGGTCATAACTTCATCGCGAATGTGTATGCCGATAACCTCACCGAAGACCACCAAGTTGCGATATTCCTCGCGGTGGCTGCGAAGTTCGACGGTCTGGATGTACTGGCATTCGAGATGAATCGGAGATGCTTTCACGCGTGGCGGCTTGACCAATTGGGACACCTCCGTCTCAAGACCTGCGAGCGCCATCTCGTCGGTCGCGTGCGGAACGTGGCGGGCGGTCTCGTTCATTTGGTCGCGAAGTTCCCATGTCACCATATTGGCGACGAACTCTCCCGTCGCTTCAACGTTTGTTAGGCTGTCTTTGAGGTCGCCATCAAGATTCTGCCCCAACGGGGCATACATTACTTGCGGCGGAGCATCGCCGCAGCCGTTGAAGAAACTGTATGGAGCCAGATTTACGATTCCATCTGTACTTATGGTCGTGATCCATCCGATCGGCCTCGGGACCACACAGCTTTTGAACGGATCGTGCGGCAATCCGTGGCCATTTTTGACCTCGTAAAACATCTGTGGCTCCAATTCGAAAATCTTGTGATGCATGTAAGGTGCGCGTGCGAAGGCTAAGGCGAAACAAGAAACAGGTCCAGAAACTCAGGTAGTGGGCCAGTTTGAACGACCTACTACCGAAAACTCAGTGAGCCTTGGCTGCATCTGAATGTTGTGCTAAATGCCACAGCCTGAAAGTTCCGATCATGATTATCGACAAAACCCAGTTCCGACGAC
>CAUZWH010000523.1:0-2558 GCA_963583675.1 Alphaproteobacteria bacterium | reverse complement strand
CGAGGCGGACAAACTCAAGGCGCAGCTCGAATCAGCGGGCGCAACGGTTGAAATTAAGTAACCGGTTTACCCACATCGTCGGGCACACCGCGCCGCTTCCTCCCGGAAGCGGCGATCGGACTATTATGTCCGCGGCTACGTTAAGAGCACTGCCGACGCAACGGTACGAGCGCGCTAATCGCGCGCGACGGCACCAGATCGAGGACAATGGATGACCCTTTCCTATACCGCTCGTAAACCCATCCGACGCGATTTCGGCACGTTCCAGGAAGCCGTGGAAATGCCGAATCTGATCGAAATACAGAAACGCTCTTACGATGCGTTTTTGCATTTCGGCGTGCCCGCAGAGCGGCGCGAAAACGATGGTTTACACGGCGTGTTCACGTCCGTGTTCCCGATCTCCGATTTCTCAGAGACCGCGTCGCTCGAGTTCGTCAAATTCGAGCTGGAAGATCCGAAATACGATGTTGAAGAGTGCCGCCAGCGGGGCATGACATACGGTGCGCCGCTCAAGGCCACGCTGCGGCTCATCGTTTTTGAAGTCGATCCCGAGACTCAGGCGAAGTCGGTGCTCGATATTAAGGAGCAGGACGTCTACATGGGCGACATGCCGTTGATGACGCAGAACGGTACGTTCATCGTCAATGGTACTGAGCGTGTCATCGTCAGTCAGATGCACCGTTCGCCGGGCGTTTTCTTCGATCATGACAAAGGCAAGACGCATTCGTCGGGCAAATTCCTGTTTGCCGCCCGTATCATTCCCTATCGTGGATCGTGGCTGGACTTCGAATTCGATGCCAAGGATATCGTCTACGTTCGCATCGACCGCAGACGCAAACTGCCGGTCAGCACGTTGATGTTTGCCCTCGGTATGGAAGCCGAGGAGATGCTCGAATATTTCTACACGACCGTACCCTATAAGCGCGACAAAAAAGGTTGGCGTACCAAATACATGCCCGATCGCATGCGTGGTCTCAAGATTACTCACGATCTGATCAACGCCAAGTCGGGCAAGGTTGCTGCGGAAGCTGGAACCAAGCTAACCCCGCCGCTTGCGCGCAAGCTCGAGAACGAGGGTCTGAAAGAATTGCTAGTTACGCCTGAGGAGATAATCGGGCGCTACTCGGCTTACGACATCGTCAATGATGAAACCGGTGAGATCTATCTCGAGGCGGGTGAGGAGATCACCGAGGAACATCTAGAAACCTTGGAAGCAATGAAAATTGCCGAGGTCCAGACGTTGGATATCGATCACGTGACGATCGGATCGTACATCCGCAACACGATGGCGGCTGACAAGAATGCTGAGCGGGTCCGTGCGTTGTTCGAGATCTACCGGGTGATGCGGCCGGGCGAACCGCCAACCGAAGAAGCTGCGGAGACGCTATTCAACGGTCTGTTTTTCGATTCAGAGCGTTATGACCTCTCGGCTGTCGGCCGGGTAAAGCTCAATGCCCGTCTCAATCTCGAAACCGACGATACACTTCGCACTCTGCGAAAAGAAGACATCCTCGCGGTGATCAAAACGCTGGTCAATCTCAAAGATGGCCGCGGCGAAATCGACGACATTGATCATCTCGGCAATCGCCGTGTTCGATCAGTCGGAGAGTTACTTGAGAACCAATACCGGATCGGTCTATTGCGGATGGAGCGCGCGATTCGCGAGCGGATGAGCTCGGTCGATATCGATACGGTGATGCCACATGATTTGATTAATGCCAAACCAGCAGCAGCGTCGGTTCGCGAGTTCTTTGGTTCGAGCCAGCTCAGCCAATTTATGGATCAGACCAATCCATTGTCTGAAATCACCCATAAGCGGCGCTTGTCGGCGCTCGGTCCAGGCGGTCTAACACGTGAGCGCGCTGGCTTCGAAGTGCGCGACGTGCACCCGACTCATTACGGGCGGATCTGCCCAATCGAGACGCCGGAAGGTCCAAATATTGGATTGATCAATAGTCTTGCGACCTATGCGCGGGTCAATAAATACGGCTTTATTGAAAGTCCTTACCGCGAAGTTAAGAACAGCCGTGTGGGGGAAGAGGTCGTCTATCTATCGGCGATGGAAGAGGGCAAATACACGATCGCCCAGGCCAATGCCGAGGTCGACGCGAAGGGCCGCTTCACCGCAGATCTGGTGAGCTGCCGCCGGGGCGGTGATTTCATCATGACTCGTCCCGACCAGATCGATTATGTCGACGTCTCGCCAAAGCAGCTGGTGTCGGTGGCAGCGTCGCTTATCCCCTTCCTGGAGAACGACGACGCCAACCGTGCCCTGATGGGATCGAACATGCAGCGCCAAGCGGTGCCGTTGATTCAGAGTGAAGCGCCTTTGGTTGGAACTGGGATTGAAGAAGTTGTTGCCCGCGACTCGGGCGTGACGATCGTGGCCCGGCGGAGCGGCGTTATTGACCAGGTGGATGCCCGCCGCGTCGTTGTTCGGGCGAGCGAGGAGTCCGACACGGCAAGCTCCGGCGTTGATATCTACAATCTCCTAAAATTCCAACGCTCCAATCAAAATACTTGCATAAACCAACGCCCGCTGGTGCGCGCGGGTGATC
>CAUZWH010000522.1:0-2558 GCA_963583675.1 Alphaproteobacteria bacterium | reverse complement strand
TCCCCAACCCGAACAAATAGCCCTGGAATGCCTGCTCGTTCTTGAGCGCCAGCACGATCAAGGCGCTGAACACGCCAACCCCGATCAGCGAGCCCACCCGAAAAACGCCGAGCATGAACGTCGTGATGAGTTGTTTCCGCCACGGTGCGATTAAGCCCATCAGCACCCGGACGACCCGCTGCCAGCTCATCCCTTCGGCCCGGATGATCGCATCGGTCGGCCGCTCAAAAAAACTTCCAGACCCCGCTGGGATGTCGGCTTTGGGTTCAGCATCCTGAGCAATCGGCGCGGCGTCACCAATGAGGACATTGGCATCCTGATCGCGCAGTTGCGGCGCCATTAGCGCGTGATACGGGCCGGCGCGCACAATCAGCTCAGCATGGGTACCGGATTCGACAAGATGGCCGTCCTCGATCACCAGGATCCGATCACAATCGATCACGCTCGACAGGCGATGCGCGAAGATCAGTGTCGTCCGACCAACCATGAGGTGTTCGAGGGCTTCTTGGATGATCGATTCGTTCTCGGCATCAACCGACGACAGGGCTTCATCAAGCACGAGTATCGGTGCATCGCGCAGCACCGCACGGGCGATCGCGATGCGCTGACGCTGGCCGGCCGACAGGCGCACACCACGTTCGCCGACGACAGTGTCGTAGCCCTGTGGCAGGTGCGAAATGAAGTCGTGGGCATTTGCAGCTCGGGCTGCCGCTTCAAGCTCGACTGCACTCGCGGTGGCGTTGCCCATCCGCAAATTGTCTTCGACCGTCCCGTGGAACAGAAAGGCGTCTTGGCGGACGACCGCGATGCGGCCTCTCAATTCGACGAAGGGAAGTGTGCGAATATCTTCGCCACCGATCCGGATCGTGCCGCGCTCGGGATCGAACAAGCGCAGCAGCAAACTGACGATGGTTGACTTGCCCGCGCCACTCGGGCCGACGATGGCGATCCGATCGCCGGCGCCGACCTCGAACGAAAGATCGCGGTGCGCGGGATGGCGCCCGTTTGGATAAGTGAACGACACCCCATCAAACGACACACTGGCCGCAAGTTCTGCGACGCGTTCCGGCGCCTCCTCCGGCGCTTCGATCGAGGGCCTAGTGTTCAGAAACGACAGGATTCCGTTGGCCGCCGATTTTCCGATCATGCCTTGGTGCAGCAGAATGCGGAGTTCGCGGAGCGGGCGAAACACCTCGACGCCGAGCATCAAAATAATCAGCAACACGGTAAGCGACATCTCCCCGTCTGCCACCCGATAGGCCCCCCAGCTCAACGACACCGCGGCCCCGACCGCAATCCCGGTATCGGTAATGCCGCGCGACAGGGTGTTGGTTCCCAGCACCCACATCGTGCTCTTGAACAGGGCGTCGACCCGCTTTTCCAACAGCGCGGTGCGCGCGCGGCTTTGGCCAAAGGCCTTGAGTGTGGTCAAGCCCTGGATTGCATCCAGGAATTCGGCCGCGAAGGCGCCATATTCGCGGGCGCGGGCGCGGCTATGTTTATTGTCGAGCCGGTGCCACAGGATCGGCGCAAACAATGTGACCAACGCGGCCACCAGCAGCGTGATTGCGATCGACAGATCGAGGAACGCGACGAATCCAAAGATCAGGATCGGTGTGACCGCGGCGACAAAGAATTGCGGCAGATATTGACCGAAATAGGTCTCGAGTTGCTCAACCCCCTCGACCACGGTCAGGATCACATCACCGGTTCGCTGGCGCCCGAAATGGGCCGGACCGAGGCGCACGACCTGATCGTAGAGTTTCTGGCGCAGGCTTTGTTGAACGGTCGACGCGGTGCGGTGCGCGACCATGGTACGGTAATATTCGACTCCACCGCGGACCACCATCAAACCGGCCACCAGCACGAACGGAACGCTGAGGTCTTCGAATGTCGCGCCCGTAAAGACCAGGCCGAGCAGCCAGCCGATCAGGCCAAGCCGGGCGATCCCAAGTGCTGCGGCGACCACCCCCACCACCACCGCCCAAGCGATCCGGAGCCGCACGCCTTCTGTAAAAGGCCAGAGTTGACGATCAAAAAACAAAGAACCCCCACTCGCGCAAAATCTGTGCGCCGCTGTTGGTAATATCCAAATGTTTTGCGCAGAGATTATACGCGCGATTTACAAACCAATCCCCTGGTTCAACTCCCGACGATGTGTATTGACCAACTCGGCCAGGCTTTCAAATCGAGCATCGGGCTCAATCGTCGTTTGGCGCGTTGCGCCCTGACCGCCTGCCGGATGCGGGCGATCAATCCACGCCGTTGTCAGGCCGATGGCCTTGGCCGGCACATGATCGTGGAACTTACTTTGTGCGACATGCAGAATGTCTGTTTTGGCATAGCGGAGACCCGCTAAACGTTCGAGAAGATACACGAAATTGCGCCGGTCGGGCTTGTAGAAGCCGATGTCCTGAGCGGTGTAGATCGCATCGAAGTCAACCCCGAGTTTACCGTTGCCGGCCGCGAAACTGTGGCGATCGACGTTCGACAGAATCACCAGTTTAAAATGCTGTTTCAGCACATGCAGCGCATCGGCACTATCGGCGAATGCAGGC
>CAUZWH010000521.1:0-2560 GCA_963583675.1 Alphaproteobacteria bacterium | reverse complement strand
TTCATCATGGGTAAAGCAATAAAGCACTTCGTCTATCAATCGGTCTGGGCCGATGGTGCGCGAGATCGGCACACGCCGGCCTGGCGTCGGCATCTTCGGAATGAAGTGATGTTTGTAAAATCGGTGAAACTCTTCGTAGCCGACACCGCCGGTCATGACCGTCACGTGGTTGACGTAGGGCTCCGCGACAATGGTCGCCATCGTGGCGTCGACGTCGCCGGTGATGAATCCATGGCGTCGGTGTTCATTCATGAGCGCGTCGAGGTCTTAGTCGGGGCCGAGGACGCGCCTTAGCGCCGCGATCGTGCGCGAATGCGCCATCATTGCCGACGGCTTGTCGTAAACATCAGCCCGATTCTTGTTGTAGAAAGCGTGATCGACGTCAGGATATTCATAGATCTCGATGCCGGCCCGACCACCGATCGCGTCGCGAACTCTCGCCACGGCTTCAGGCGGTACGAACTGATCTGCACCAGCGAAATGAAATACGACCGGGCAATTGATCTCAGCTACTTCGTCCAGCGCCTGATCTATGCCGACGCCATAGAAACAAACGGCAACCGCCGGATCGGGGCGAGTTGCCACCAGATATGCGAGTTTCCCGCCAAGGCAAAATCCCATTACACCGGCTTGGCCCGAGCATTCAGGGCGTTGACGCAGCGTATCCAGCGCGGCGCCGAGATCGTCGATTCCGCGGTCGATATCGAACGCCTGATAGAGCCCAAATGCTTTTTCGAATTCAGGTGGCGAATAGCCTAGTTCTATGCCGGGCTCGATGCGCCAGAACAGATCGGGTACAAGACAGACGTAACCCTCCTCCGCGAAATAGTCCGCGACAGCCCGCATCGACGCGTTAACGCCGAATATCTCCTGGGCCAGCAACAAACCGGGCCCAGTGCCGCTTTCCGGGCACGCCAGGTAACCCGAAAACTGGCACGATCGTTACTTCTTAGGGTGATCTCGCGTCCGTTCATTGCTCCCTCCAGCGACAGCATTGGCCCGCCAAAAGAGGCTACACCGCAACTGTTTCAGCGCCGAATCCGGTTGTCCGGGACTACCGTTATGAAGGAATGCTGATAGACTAGCGGCGAATTCCCTACGGGGAGGATTTCGTTCGACCAGGAGGATTACGATGAGTAGTGCCGCTGCTTCAGCGACGCCGGCCAACGGTATCGCCAACCAACTTGCCACATTTGCCGCCAACCTTAATTACGAGGACATTCCGGAAGCGATCCGTGATCGCGCCAAGCATTTGGTTCTCGACAGCGTTGGCATCGCCCACGCGTCGGGCACCTACCATTTTGCATCGGTGGCAATGGCAGCCGCTGAAGCCCTGAGTGAAAACGGCGATAACCCTGTTATCGGTTCCTCGAAGAAACTTTCGTTACGGGATGCTGCACTGGTCAATGGAATCCTGTGCCACGGCCTTGATTTCGACGACACCCACAGCGCCGGCGTCATCCACACGACGACCAGTACATTTCCGTGTGCCCTGGCGACCGCCAATCACGTCAACGCCAGCGGCAAGGACATGCTGATTGCCTATATTATTGGCGTCGAATCCGCCGCGCGTCTCGGCATGGTCGTCAAAGGCGGCCTCCATCAAATCGGGTTCCATCCGACCGGGGTGATGGGCGCCTTCGGGTGCTCGTTGGTTGCGGGTCGTTTGCTGGGGCTCGACGAAAAGCAATTGGTCATGGCTCAGGGCATTGTCCTCAGTATGGCTGCCGGTAGCCTCGAATTTCTTGAAGACGGCGCTTGGACCAAACGGATGCATCCCGGCTGGGCCGCGGTTTCCGGCATTACAGCGGCGTTCCTCGCTAGAGAAGGCTACGTTGGCGCGAGTCACCCGTATGAAGGCCGTTTCGGGCTCTTCAATACCTACGTCAACAATCCCGAATACAACGCCAAGAACGATCTCAGCTTGGCAACGGCCGGCCTAGGTAGCGTTTGGGAGATCGACAACGTCGCAATCAAGCCCTTCCCAGCCTGCCATTTCACCCATGGCTGCATCGATGCCGCGTTGGGCCTGGTGCGCGATAACCAGATCCAGGCGACCGATATCAAACGGATACGGGCATTGGTCCCCCAAGAGGTCGTCAAAACCGTTTGCGAACCGGTCGCGAACAAGCGACGTCCGCAGAACGAGTATGACGCGGAATTCAGTATTCCGTTTCTGGTCTCGGCGGCCATCACCAGAGGTCAATTCACATTGGCCGAACTGAGTGATGAATCGCTCAAAGATCCGGAAATCCTGTCGCTCGCCGACCGCGTTGACTACGAGGTTGATCCCGATTCCGGATTCCCGAAATACTATTCGGGCGAAGTCATCGTCGAGATGACCGACGGCACCGAGATCCGCCAGCGCGAAGCGGTGAATCGCGGCAACTCGGATCGGCCCATTTCGAACGACGAGATCATCGAGAAGTTTGTCGGCAATATCGAGATTGCCAACGGCGAAAGCGACCGGGTTCGCAACGCGATCCTCAACATGGATCAGGCCAACAGCGCGCGCGATGTTGCCGGTCAAATTGCTTCTTAGGCCGGGGATTGGGAAGTC
>CAUZWH010000520.1:0-2564 GCA_963583675.1 Alphaproteobacteria bacterium | reverse complement strand
TACCGGACCAAGGTTTACGACTTCTTGCGCGATGAGCGCCACATATCGGCTCAAGAACGCCGTGCGGCGGCCAAGGAACGCTACCGCCGGTGGCGGGCCGAAAAGGCGCAGCTTCAGCACACCCCAACCCGTACTTATGCATCGGCAGCAAACTCAAACGCCGTGCGACGCACCAGCGGCGGCGCCACCGCATTGCCACATCGGCGTTTACCGCCCTGCAACTAGTTAGGTCGTAGCCGCCTGGCGCAGGCGCACCGGTTGGCGCTTCGCGCCCCAAGTTCCAGGCGGGCCGTCGAACGCACCGGCAACAGGAGTAGCGCACTCGGTGCAGCGACCGGCGCGATCGAGGCGCCCATCGGATAGTACATACCAATCGCGACCGATGACCTTGATGCCGCATCCCGGGCAATAGGTACTGCTGCCGGCCTCGTCATGAACGTTGCCGACATAAACGTAATTTAGGCCAGCGGCTCTGGCTATGCGCTGCGCGCCAAGCAATGTCTCATGCGGGGTTCGAGGTTTGTCGCGCATCTTGAAATCGGGATGAAACGCGGTGAAATGCAGAGGTACATCCGAGCCGAGGTTGTCGAGAAACCAGGCCGCGAGGCGTTCGACCTCAGCATCAGAGTCGTTCTCACCGGGAATAAGCAACGTCGTGACCTCGAACCACACATCGGTTTCGTTTTTAAGATAGACCAACGTATCGAGCACGGGCTGTAGGTGGGCACCGCACAATTGATAATAAAATTCCTCAGTGAATGCTTTGAGATCGATGTTTGCAGCATCGATATGCCGAAAAAACTCGGTGCGGGGCTCGGGGCAGATATAGCCCGCGGTTACGGCTACAGTTTTAATGCCGCGCTCGAGGCAAGCCGCGGCCACATCAACCGCATATTCGAGGAAGATCACCGGGTCGTTGTAGGTAAATGCCACCGAACGGCAGCCGTGGCGGTACGCGGCATCGGCCAGCAGTTCAGGCGAAGCGGCATCCGCCAGCGTGTCAGTTTCTCACGATTTGCTGATATCCCAATTTTGGCAAAACTTGCAGGTCAGATTGCAGCCCGCAGTGCCAAACGACAACACCGGCGTCCCGGGGAGAAAATGGTTGAGCGGTTTCTTCTCGATCGGATCAATACAAAAACCAGATGAGCGTCCGTAGCTGGTGAGCTTGATCTCGCCGCCCCCGTTGGCGCGGATAAAACACAGTCCCCGTTGTCCTTCGCGAAGCGCACAAAATCGAGGACACACTTCACAACGAACGCGGCCGTCATCCAGCGCCTGCCAATAGCGGCCCGTCACCCAGTCCTGTTGGAGTCCGGGTTCTCGATCTCGCATGGATCCTGCCCTCGCACGCCTCGTTACGAGCCTTGCATCGGTATCGGCCAACCGTGATCAACTTTGGCCGACTTTGGCTAACAACCGCTGCGCGTACACATTATTCTATACTCAAGATATAGTTCGATGCCTTGGAGCCAAGGCAAATCAAACCTTTCGCCCGACTTAAGCCAATGAATTCACGGAGAGCAACGCGGTGAGCGCGAGTGCAGGCGTCCGCCCACCAGCGGTCGCGGGGTCCTTCTATCCCGGCGATGCGGCCGAACTCGCGAATACTGTGCAGTCGCTGATCCGCGAGGCGATGGCCCAGGGACACCGTGGCGGTCCGACGCTGCCCAAAGCGATCATCGCGCCCCACGCCGGCTATGTGTATTCGGGCCCAATCGCCGCGGCTGTGTACGCCCGCTTCAGTTCAGGCCGCAACACGATCAGGCGCATTATACTGCTGGGCCCGGCGCACCGTGTGGCGGTACGCGGCCTCGCCGTTCCCTCCCACACCGGGTTTGCAACGCCGCTTGGTGTCGTGCCGCTCGACCGGGCGATGATCGACACCATCAAGGTATTGCCGCAGGTCCATGAGTTCGACGCCACCCACGCGGCCGAGCACAGCCTCGAAGTTCATCTGCCATTCCTCCCGCATATATTCGAATCGTTCACGCTGGTGCCCGTCGTCGTTGGAGATGCCGAGCCCCAGGAGGTTGCCGACGTATTGCGCGCGCTGTGGGGTGGTCCCGAAACCTTGATCGTCGTGAGTTCGGATCTCAGCCACTATCACGACTACGACACTGCTAGATCGATGGACTCAACGACCTCGAACGCTACCTCCAACCTACAAATCGATGGGATTTCGGACCAAGGTGCCTGCGGACGGATGCCAATACGTGGATTGTTGCACCTGGCGAAGGAACTCAGCCTCCGCGCGACGACGATCGACCTGCGCAATTCGGGTGATACGGCCGGTCCGCGCGACGCCGTGGTCGGCTACGGCGCCTACGTTTTCGAAAACCGGAGTGGCGCGAACCCCGCCACAACCTTTGCTCCGGCGCCGATTGCGACTCCGCGGCCGATCGCCCAACCAACACCACAACCAGCCGCCGCTGCCCATCCCGCGTCACCATCCGCAGCGGCCGGACAGGAAACGCTTACTGAAAATCAACGTAAACAGTTGCTCGATGTCGCGGCCCGCTCGATCTCGATCGGACTTAAAACCGGACATCGCCCGAAGCTCG
>CAUZWH010000519.1:0-2567 GCA_963583675.1 Alphaproteobacteria bacterium | reverse complement strand
GCAACCACGCCCATGCTGAGCAGCGCCAGTCCCCATGATATGACTGAGTCACCGCCGCTGACATCGAGAACAACGCCAACCCCCAACGGTCCTAGGAAGCCCGCGGCGAAGCCGAACGTTGAATGGAGCGCCAGGGTGGTTCCACGGTAACCGCGCCGCGCCGCTTGAACCGCACCCGCGGTGAGAGAAGCCGAGTCGGTGGAAACCGTAATTCCGTGAATCACGCACAGACCGGCAATCAGCAGATACGGCCAGCCGGCTGTGAACCCAAGAACGCCAACCACCGTTGCTGAGCTCCACATGGCGATCGTGATGAGCCGGCGCCGTCCATAGCGAACGGCGACCTCATTGCCGATGATGCTCGAGAACAAGCCCATCAGGTTGACCACGGCGACGATCACGGTCGGTCGAACAGGCACGTCGGTGAGCGCCTGGTAGGCGATCGCAAAGGTCAGGAACGCGACCATCCATTCGCGCATCGCAAATAATTCCCACGCATGCGCGGCGTAGGCGAGCATGTATCCCATGGCTTCGCGCCCACGCAGTACGGGGCGAAAATCGAGTATTAGGGTCTCGGGCCGGTCACCGGATTGGTCACGCGGCGCGACCACGACCGCGAAGATAACGAACGCAACCGCCGAACCCGCCGCACCGGTCAAGAATGCCGCGCGCCAGCCAAACCAGGCGGCAACTTCGCCTGACATCAGGAACGATAGGCTGACGCCAAGGCCGAAGATCGCCGTGTAAAACGCGACATAACGCGACTCGTTGGCGCCGCTCAAGCGATCGGTAAGCGCCTTGAGGCCCGGCATGTAGGTCCCGGCCAGCCCGATGCCGGCGCAAAACCGGAATAACAGGGCCGACCAGAAGCCATCGGCAAAAAGCGCAAAGCCCAGGGTCGCGGCACAGGTCACCGCGCTCGCAGCCAAATAAATCCTTCGCGCATCGATATGATCGGTGGCGCTCGCGAGCACGGGCACCGCCATCATGTACCCCGCATAGTAGATTCCGGCGATCCACCCAGCCTCGGTGTTGGTCAGATCCCAAAGAGAGATGAAGGTCGGGAGCAATGCCGGGTAGCTCGCCATGCTCAGCAAACTCAGCGCATGCACGAGGCACAGCGTGCCGACCAGGCGCGCGTCGCTCATCGGCCTGCTGCCACGCGCTGGGACATGGTCAAAACCCGTGCCCGCTCGGCTCAAATATGAATGGTGCGACCGGCGACGCCGAGCGCCGCTTCCATCATGGCTTCGGCCAGGGTTGGATGGGCGTGCGACGACCGGGCGATGTCTTCGGCCGCACCGCCGAACGCCATCACCGCCACGGCCTCATGAATCATGGTCCCGGCATCGGGTCCGATGATGTGAGCGCCGAGCACGCGATCGGTTGTCTTGTCGGCGAGGATCTTGACGAAGCCATCGGTGAACCCGTTAACCCGAGCACGGCTATTGGCCATAAACGGGAACTTGCCGACGTTGTAAGCGATGCCAGCGTCTTTCAATTGTTCCTCGGTTTGGCCCACCGCAGCCGCTTCAGGCCACGTATAAACGACGCCGGGAACCAGGTTGTAGTCGATATGACCGGTTTGTCCGGCCATCATCTCGACACAGACGATGCCATCTTCCGAGGCCTTGTGCGCCAGCATGGGTCCGTCGATCACGTCGCCGATTGCGTAAATGCCGGCGACATTGGTTTGGAACGCCGAATCGACTTCGATGCGCCCTTGTTGGTCGTGCTTCACGCCGAGGTCGTCGAGCCCGAGCCCATTGGTAAACGGCCGACGTCCAACTGATACCAGCACCACATCGGCCTTCATTGATTGTGCTTTGCCGCCGGCGGACGGCTCGAGTTTTAAATCGACACCCTTGCGCGTCGCCACCGCCGACGTCACCTTCGTCGACAGCCGGAATTCCATGCCCTGTTTGCTCAATATCTTGTGGAGTTCGCGGCTGAGCTCGCAGTCCATGCCAGGCGTGATTTGATCCAGGAATTCGACCACGGTGACTTTCGCGCCTAGGCGGCGCCACACCGAGCCCAACTCGAGGCCAATATAGCCGCCGCCGATCACCACCAAATGCTTGGGCACTTTGTTGAGTTCGAGCCCGCCCGTCGAAGAGACGATCCGCTTCTCGTCGATCTCAATCCCGGGCAGCGGCGTCACTTCAGACCCGGTGGCAATGAGAATGCGCGCCGCCTTGAGGGTTTGATCGCCGCCTTTGGCGAGCTTGACCGTAACGGTATCGGGCCCCTTGATCTCACCGAAACCAGCAAGGTAGGTCACCTTGTTCTTCTTCAGGAGAAACGCGATCCCTTTGGTCAGGTCGTCAACCACGCCATCTTTGCGCCGCATCATTTTCTTGAGATCGAGCTTGATTGATCCGGCGTTGATGCCGTGGGTGCCGAAGCCGTGCGTAGCCTCGTCGTAGAGTTCGGATGATTGCAGGAGCGCCTTGGAGGGGATGCAGCCTACATTGAGACAGGTTCCACCAAGAGCGCCGCGGCTTTCCACGCAGGCAGTTTTCATACCCAGTTGGGCCGCGCGAATGGCAGCGACATAGCCACCGGGT
>CAUZWH010000518.1:0-2605 GCA_963583675.1 Alphaproteobacteria bacterium | reverse complement strand
ATGATCCCAGGCGAAAGGACCGGCACATCCACCCATCGCGTCCGTAGTTTCAGCCGATTGATCGAATCGGTGTGGGGCTACACGGTCAACCTCAACTCGCATAAGGCCTATGCCGGTTCTCGCGAATGCCGGGCCGCAATTCGCGCGGCCGGCCAGACCCCGCGCGGCGACGATCTCGCGGCCGAGTTGGTCGCCTATTCGCAGCAAGGGTCGGCTTACGTCGCGCTCCTCCGCCGCCTTATCACCGAGAATGACTTGGGCGCGCTCGACACCGCCCGCCTCGATCGAATGCCTTTCATAGGCAGTTAGCTTTAGGCGCCCTTGGCAACAGCACCGAGATAGTCGCAGGCGATCAACGCATACACTTTGGTGCCATCGACGGTGCGATCGATCGATGCCATGTCGAAATCTGTGTGGGCGAACTGGTCCTCGCCGGGACCGTAATTCGCGGTTTGGATACCGATATGGTTGAGATAGCCCTGATCGAACGCGCTTTGCCCGAAGTGGGTTTCGGGCCGGTAACCGAGCATCGCTTCCGAGGCGTCGCCGATCATGCTGACGATTTGCGAATCGGCCCCGACGAGATGCGGATACATGAACGGGCCTTTGACGCATTCGACGCGCCAGCCCTTGCCGCTCACCGGATCAGTCATGGCTTCGACGCTTTTGGCGATCGACGAGATCTCGCGAAACACCTCATCGGGATCGTCACCCGGCAACAGCCTGCGATCGACGGTGATCTCGCAGCGCTCCTGAACGGTGTGCGTGGCGTCAGGAAAACTGCGGATATGAACAAAGGTAAGGGTGCAAGCGCCGAGATCGGGATGCGGATCGGGCAGCGTCGCCTCGGCCTGGATTTTGTCCATCACATGACGCGCTCCGGTGATGGCATTACAGCCCTTGAAGGGAGAGCCCGAATGCGAGGGTTCGCCATAGACGGTGATGAACATGTCAACGCGCCCCCGGTTGCCGAGGCGGACCTTGAGGCCGTCGCCGTCGATCAGTGCGTAGTCGGCGGTCATCCCCTCACCTTCAACCACGCTGGTAATCGCGTCGTGCTTGCCAGTCTCGCCCGAGGTCAGCGTCGTAAAGATCACCTCACCATCGAGATCGAGACCAAGATCGATGATCGTTCGCAGCGCCATCAATAATGCCGCCATACCCGCCTTCTGTTCGCAAATACCCCGCGCTTTGACGGCCTGGCCGGGTAAGCCGTATTCGGCGCCATCAACGATGGTGCCAGCGTAGGGTTCGGGCATGGTCGCGGCGGCTGCATTCATCGCGTGGGTAACCATCATCAAGCGTTTGCCCGATGTGCCTTTGCCATACCGCGCGATCAAATTGCCCATGCCATCGTAGGTGATGTTAGTGACACCCATCGCCCGTAACTCCGGCTCCACCACATTCCTGATGAATGCGAGGATCTGCGGCTCCGCCTCCATCAGACCGGTCTGCGGCGACGGCGTTTGCACCAGCTTGACCATCATGTTTTTGACGGCGTCGTAGTCGACGGCTGCGTTGATTCGGTCTTTGTAGTCGGCAAGCGTCATCGTCGCCTCCCCCTCTGTGTTTTAGTGATTAGCTTTCAGCGTCGATCTCGACGGGATTTTCGAAACTTTCGACGACGTGGAAATCGAAGCCGGCGGGCGCGTAAATTTCCAGCACGCGGGTCGGCCCATGCCCACCCGCACTGCCGGCGCTATGAACCACACCGGCGGGAATAAATCCGACATCATCTTTCTTCAGCAGATGGCGTTCGCCTTCAACGACGACCTCGAGAACACCATCGAGAACGACGTAGACGTTGTCGGCGTGCTGATGAAAGTGAATCTCGCCGGGTCCGGAATCATCGTTGATGGTGTTGAGATGCACATCGACCTTGGGCGAGCCGGTTTCTTCGTTGATCAGCTTGATGCCCGTGCCGCGCCCGAGCTTCATCTGCCGGGTCGGCGCCTCATTGATGTTGGTAAAGAACGGTTTGCGATCGGCCATCGCCGGTTTCCCCCTTTGACGTTGTTAGCGCCAAGGCTAGCGGGGCAGCGCTATCGACGCAATTTGGTGTGGTTCGCACCGGTAGATCCAGATGTCGGTAGGTCCGACGCCGTCGGGTCGTCTCATCGGCGCCGTCAGTAGGGTTTGACCGGGAGTTCCGTTCCGGTGATGCATTCGGCCGTTTTCGAATTTTCCAATGCAGGCGCTTTCGGTATTTCTCGCAAACCTCGTCCTGGGTATCGGGGCCGACGAATTGGAACTTTTGCGATACGATCAAGCCGTCCTGATTCCTATCGATTGGATCTAAAGATAATTTATTACTCACTCTCCTTCTCGTCGTTTGACTCGGGCAAATCGAGCCGCCAAGAATGCGGCCCAACACTGGGAGGATCGTATGGGGTTTGAAGTCGTCGAGACGCCGGGTCTACCGACGCCGGGGCAGTTCAGCCAGGTCGTTAAGAAGGGCAACTTCGTGTTCATTTCGGGACAAACGGCGTCGAAATCGGCCAGTGCGGGCAATCTCGATTCGCACGACCAGGCCCGCGAGATCTTCGACTATCTAAAAAGCGCCATCGAAGCAGCCGGCGGCACCATGGCCGATATCTGCAAGATC
>CAUZWH010000517.1:0-2605 GCA_963583675.1 Alphaproteobacteria bacterium | reverse complement strand
CTTCGAGCAATATAATCACGAGCCCAACATTGCGGTTGCCCGCCATTGGATCCAGCATCTCGGACTCGATGACAATCGACAACGAGCCCTACCCGAACGCCACAAAGGCGGTTACGCCGCACTAGCGGTCATGGAAAAACATTTGGCGACGCACAACTATTTCGCTGCCAATCGACCCACGATCGCCGACATCGCGCTCTACGCCTACACCCATGTCGCCGATGAAGGCGGCTTCGAACTCGATCGATTCCCGGCAATTCAGAGCTGGCTAGCCAGGATTGCCGGACTCCCGGGTTACATCCCGATAACCAAAAGTTAGGGCCAGGTTCGAGGGCTAAGCGTTTGCAAGATCCTCGCCAGCGAGGGCGCGTTGGATCAGCGACACCATCTCGGCAACCCCGTATAGCGCAATAAATGATCCCATTCGCGGTCCCTGACTTTGTCCGAGAAGAACTTCGTACAAGGCCTTGAACCATTCGCGCAGTTCTACAAACCCGTGCCGCTTACCCACTTCGTACACCTCATACTGGATATCTTCGGCACTGGCGCCGGGCGCCAACCCAGCAAGCGTTTCCGCGAGGTCGGCGATCGCTGCGGTTTCGGTTTCGGTCGCCGCGCGGTACCGCTTCGCGGGCTTGACGAAGTCCTGGTAGTAGACGACGGCGTAGTCGACCAGGCGGTCGAGCAGCGGATAATGCTCGGGGCTCGCGGCTGGTACATATCTGGTGATGAACCCCCACAACACAGTCTTGTCGTCGGCGTTCACCACGCTCGCCAGATTGAGCAGAATCGCGAAGCTGAGCGGAACCTCTTCGTTGGTCGGTTCACCGCTGTAGATATGCCACACCGGATTCGCCAGACGCTTCTCTTCGTCTTGCTCGCGATACTTCGCCAAGTGCGTGAGATATTCGTCCACCGTCTTGGGAATAATGTCGAAATAGAGCCGCTTGGCCTTGCGCGGCGAATTGTAGTTGAACAGCGCCAAGCTCTCGGGCGACGCGTAACGCAGCCATTCGTCGATTGTCAGGCCGTTACCGCGCGACTTTGAGATCTTCTCACCGTTTTCGTCGAGAAACAGCTCGTAGTTGAAGCCCTCCGGTGGCGTGCCGCCGAGGATCTTGCAAATCCGGCTCGAGAGCTTGACCGAATCGATAAGGTCCTTGCCCGACATTTCGTAATCCACATCGTGCGCGGTCCACCGCATCGCCCAATCGACCTTCCATTGCAACTTGCAGCGCCCGCCCGTGATCGGGACTTCGACCGTGCGGCCGCTTTCGTTGCGATAGCTCACAGTCTTGGCGGCGGCATCGCGCGCAATAATGGGAACTTGCAGCACAACGCCGGTATCTGGGCAAATCGGCAGGAACGGGCTGTAGGTTGCCTGGCGTACTTCCCCGAGCGTCGGCAGCATGACCGCCATGATCTCATCATAATGATCGAGAATATCGCACAGCGCCGTGTCAAAGCGACCGCTGCGATAGCTCTCGGTGGCGCTCACGAACTCGTAGTCAAACGCGAAGGTATCGAGAAACGCGCGCAGCCGGGCGTTCATCCCGTGACCGTAGCTCTCGGCCTGATCGTAGGGATCTGGAATCGCGGTTAGCGGCTTGCCGAGATGTTGGGCCACCATCTCCTGATTGGGGATGTTGGTTGGCACACCGCGCAAACCGTCCATATCGTCGGAGAACGCGAACAACCGGGTGGGCACGTCCGACAATTGCGCAAAAGCATGACGGACCATCGTCGTTCGCGCGACTTCGCCGAAGGTGCCGATGTGGGGCAGGCCCGAGGGGCCATAGCCGGTTTCGAACAGCACATACCCCTTCTTGGGAACGCTTGCGACGCGGTCCATCAACCGAGCCGCCTCGGCGAACGGCCAGGCGCCAATTTTTTGTGCCGTTTCCTGGGTAATCATTTCCATTCCTCGGAATATATATCGGAGCCCTGGATTTGGGCGCGGAACCTATGGTGCGAGCCCGGCCGCGTCAATGCACGAGAGAACTTGAACGGTCGCAGGCAAGCCTGGCATCGCTATACTCACCATCATGTCCGTTGACGCCGCGACGTCCTCTACGACCACCGACCTACCGCCGATTCCCGCGCTCTGCGCGGGCGTCGACGGCGCCGTATGGATCGCGCCAACCGGCGAGATCGAGGAACTAACGGTTGCCGAGGCAGCGCGACGTGCGACGCAATCACCAGCCCTCGTGTGCCACGCGCCGCTCCAGGCCGCACGGTTGAATTGTCCGCCCTTTCGGGCGTTCGACATTCTCGAACTCTATGCCTTTGTGCGACCGGCAACGTTCTGTCTACCCACGCCGCACGGCGTTGCAGCAGCCCTCGACCTCGCTGAACCCGAAGATCGCATTGCCGAAGCTTTGGTGCTGCTAACCGCAACCGGTGCGCTGCTGGTCGATCTCGCGCGTTTTCGTGGCGATCCCGGCTTACAACGAATTGCCCGCACTATGGCCAGTGCAGGTTGGTCGTGGGGTGGGCCGGTTGCCAACGCCCTTGGCATCACGCCCGAGGACCAAGCCAAAGCTACCCGAACGCGGGCCGGCACGATGGGTTTGGACGTTTGGAACCGCCTGCCGCAATGGGAAGA
>CAUZWH010000516.1:0-2616 GCA_963583675.1 Alphaproteobacteria bacterium | reverse complement strand
GCCGATCGAGGCCAGCCTGGCTCGACGCTTCAACGCGGGCAACCAGAACGTCTTGAGTGTTCGACGCGCGCAACAGCCACCAACCTTCATCCGAGGACACACGAACGCCATCGATCACGTTGACATCGGCACCCGCTTTATCAAGCCGCGCTCGCACTTCCTCAATCACGGCTAACTTTCGCTCTGCCGGGCAGGGAAAGCGAAGTTCGGGTGTGTTCAGGACCGACGGTAGTTCGGATCGCAGTTCAGCTAGACTTTGGCCCGACAGGGCGATGAAATCGAGCAACCGCACCGCGACGTAGAGCGCGTCGTCGAACCCGTAATAATGATCAGCGAAGAATATATGGGCGGATTGCTCCCCGGCGAGCGGTGCGTTGACTTCCGCCATTTTGCTCTTGATCAGCGAGTGGCCAGTTTTCCACATTAGCGGATTGCCGCCGAGGCGCGCGATCTCATCGAACAGAATCCGGCTCGATTTGACATCGGCGACGATGGTCGCGCCAGGGAATTGGGTTAAAACGTCGCGGGCGAATAGCGCCAGCAGTTGATCCGCCCACAAGATTTCTCCGTTGCCATCGACGACGCCGATGCGATCACCATCGCCATCGAAGGCGATGCCAAGGTCGAGGCCACCAGCCGCCACCGCATCTTGGAGCTGGACGAGATTGGCTGGCACCGTCGGATCCGGGTGATGGGCGGGAAACGTGCCGTCGATCTCGGTATTTATAAGGGTATGGGTGCCAGGCAAACGCTCGGTCAGTCGGACCAGCATATCACCGGTAGCACCGTTACCCGCATCCCAAGCAATCTTGAAGGAGACGTCGCTCGTGTAGTCCTGCAATAGGCAATCAAGGTAGGATTCGCTGACATCGTGGTGGTTGCTGAGGCCGTCGCGGGCTAGCCAATCGCCGTTCGCCGAGCGCTTGCCGAATTCAATAATGTCGGCGCCGAAGAACCCGGCCTTCCCGCGCATCAGCTTGAAGCCGTTATAGTCCGGCGGATTGTGCGACCCAGTCACCATGATCCCGCCATCCAAATCGAGGGTGTGCACGGTGTAGTACAGCATCGGGGTCGGCCCCAAGCCGATCCGCACGACATCAGCCCCAGCATCGGTAAGACCGCGAACCAATTCGCTCTCAAGCTCGGGTGAGGAGAGGCGGCCGTCGAACCCGGTCGCAATACGCGGTGAAGCGGCGCTCTCACCGATAATCGAGGCGAAGGTTCGCCCGATCGCGTAGGCGTCGGCGGTGGAGAGCGTGTCGCCAACGATGCCGCGAATATCGTATTCGCGCAGAATGCTGGGGTGAAATTCGTGGTTGTTGGTATTCATTTCGGGATGAAATTTCTTTTTGGGGAAGGAATTGAAGCTTGTGATCATAACGGTGCGAGGCCGCTGCGAGTGGTATAGAATTTCGCGCGCGGCTTTTGCAATAGGGCAGACAACGGTCGATCGAACGAAGGGATGGGCGAGGTATGTTGAAGGTCGGGATTGTCGGATTGGGCTGGTGGGGAACCGAGCTCGCCGAAGCACTGCAGAAGCTGCCCCAACGAGCCGAAATCGCGGCCTGCGCTTCCCGCGATCCCGATGATGCCGCATCGTTCGCGGGCCGATTTGGCGGCCAGGCTTGCGAAGATTTTGAAAGCGTCTTGGCGCTGCCGGGACTGGACGCAATCATACTGGCGACACCACACTCGCAACACGCCGAGCAAGTGAGCGCGGCGGCCGCAACCGGACACCACGTGTTCGTCGAAAAGCCGTTCACGTTGACCGCCGCCAGCGGCAATGCCGCCGCCCGGGCTTGCGCGGATGCCGGCGTGGTGCTGGCGGTTGGCCACAATCGCCGGTTCAGCGCCGGCGCGCGTACGATCAAGCAAATGCTCGACGACAACGAGTTCGGCACCGTGCTCCACGTCGAAGCCAACTTTTCGACCAACAGTGCGATGGACTACGTGCCCGAGCAGTGGCGGGCACAGCGCAGCGAAGCACCCGGTGGCGCCCTGCTATCGCTCGGCCTGCACATGATCGACACCATGGGCTGGCTACTCGGCCCGATCAGCCGGGTCGCTTGTCTGGCCAAACACCGCGCTCTGCCGGTCGATATCGACGACACCACGGCGGCCCTACTCGACTTCGAATGCGGGGTTAGCGGCACGCTGGGCACCAACTTTGCTTGCCCCATGACGTCGGCCTTCCGTCTTCAAGGGACGGGGGGAAATCTGGAGGCGCGTGACGATTTCACGCAGCTGATCTGGCACGCCGCGGGGGCAGGGGAGCGCCCGAGCGAACGACCGGCCCAAGCCAACGACACCCTGGTGGACGAGATGGACGCGTTCATCGACGCTTGCGAGACCGGGACGCCGTTTCCGGTTACCCCGGCCGAAGCCATCCACAACATCGCGGTGATGGAAGCGATGATGCGATCGGCCGCCAATGGCGGCAATTTTGAAAACGTCACCGCGTGATCCTAGAAGCTAATATGCCTGCGCCCACCCAACGCTGGACTAAGTGATGACCAAACTTGCCGCCTTCAACTTCGATCAATGGCTTGAGGAGCACCGTCACTTGCTCAAGCCACCGGTCGGCAACGTACAGATTTGGGAAGATACCGATTTCAT
>CAUZWH010000515.1:0-2618 GCA_963583675.1 Alphaproteobacteria bacterium | reverse complement strand
GACCATTGGAAAACTTTTTGGCCAGCCAGATATTCCTTTAAGGGTTACCTCTTTGGAATGTGCGGCTGGCGCAGCAATTATTAGCCCCGCTGTTGCGGCGACAGCCATACTCAAGATCGTTGCTTTCATTTTCAGCTCCCTATTTTTTCGATCATACGTTTTAAATCCTTCAGATATTTCCCCATTTTGCTTCATTGCGCAAGCAGACTCATTCGCACATGTCGCAATCCTGCGAATATAGCCATCTTCAACTATTTGAAGATAATTCCATATCCGAGGGGTATCGTACTTATGGGGCGGCGGCTTTCCTCACACCGGCGGCATACCACAAGGTCACGATGGCGGCGACGGCGAGCAGCGGCATGGCGCCAACATTCACCCAGTCCCAGCCAAAGAAATGGATGAATGCCCCCGACGACAGCGATCCCATGGCGACGACGGTATAGATGATCTGGTTCATCATGCCCTGGGTCTTGGCGCGCTCGGCTGGTGTATAGGCGGTGGTCATGAGGCTTGTCGCTGCCGTGAAAGTAAAATTCCAGCCGATCCCGAGCAGCAGCATCGCCAGCCAAAAATCGAATACCTCGATCCCTGATAATGCAACCCCGATGCAGATCGCCTGCAGGGTCAGCCCGGTAAGAATCATGCGCACCTCGCCGAACCGCGTGACCATCCAACCGGTGACGAACCCGGGCGCGAACATGCCGACGATATGCCAGGCGATGACATTTGCCGCGTCTCCGAAACTGTGGTGGTTATGGGCTACCATGGCGATCGGGGTCGCCGTCATCAGGAAATTCATTACGCTTTGCGCGATTGTCGCCGATAGGGCTGCCGCGATGAAGACGGGCTGTTTCATGATCTCCGACAACGGACGCTTCGGTCCGTCGCGCTCAGCCTGTGTCAGGCCGGGGATATTGAGAAACATCAGAACGAGGGCAGAAACGAGCGCGGTTCCGATCATGAACAGGAAGGCCCCCGTATAAATCGAACTCTCGATCATATCTTTGCCGAATTTGGCAAGGTTTGGACCGGCGAGACCGGCGAACACGCCACCCGCGAGCACAAGCGAGATTGCCTTGCGCTTGAAAGCTTCCGAAGCGGCGTCGGCGACCGCGAAGCGGTAAAGCTGGCCGAAAGCCGAGAAAAATCCGTAAAGCAGGCCGCCCAGGGCCAACAGCCAGAAGTTCTGATAGACGACCGCGCCGACGCAGGCGGTGCCGCTGGCGGTAGCGAGAAGGGTGCCGAGCAGAAACCCCAATTTACGGCCGACCCGCTGGGAGAACAGCGAGGCCGGCATGGCGGCAAGCGCTGTGCCGATTACAATAAGCGCCGTCGGCAGGGTCGCCAGCGCGAGATGCGGCGCGATGCCGAGTGCGACGATCGGCGAAGTAACCATGAACAGCGAACGGCCCGTGCCGAACAGCATCTGGCATGTGCTGAGGACGAGGACATTTCTGTGGTCGAGCTGCATGGGCTTCAATTCTGGCTATAAAAAAACGCCCCGGCCGAGAAGGCCGGAGCGCGTCAATATAGTATCGGAGCTGCGGTTCAGGAAGCTTTGCCGAACAGCAGAATTTGCGCCCGTTTGACCAGCTTAGGATCGATCTTCAGGCTCTCGTTGACGATTTTTTGCACAGTTTCGCCAGATGAGTAGCTGACCTCGAGCTTGCGCTTCTTGGCCGACGCGGCAAAGTCGGAGTTGGTTACGGCTTGCTTGAATGCCGCGCGAAGGAACGCAATGCGATCCTGCGGGACGCCGGGCGGCATGGCGAGGCCACGCCCGATCGGCGCCATCGTTGACATGAAGGCGACAATCGGCTTGTCCGACTTGTTGACCATGCTCGACAGCTGCGGCACGCCCGGGAGCGCGGGATCGTCGGTTGGGCCCATCTGCAGGATGATTTTGGCAAAGCCCTTCTTGTACCAATCCAGCCGGTTGGTCTTCCAGGCTAGCCAGGTCAGGCTGATGCCCTGCACCTCGTTCTGTTCCATGGCGAGCTGCATCTTGCGGGAGCCTTTATAGCCTTTGACGATCTTGAACTTGGTGCCGATCAGGGCGTTGGCGAGCTGGGGAACGAGGTAGGTCTGCGATCCGATGCCGGACGAGGCCATCGCGACTTCTTTCTTCATCGCATCCTGGATCGAATGTACGCCCGAATCGGCGCGCACCCCGATCGCGGCATTGGCCTGAATTGCCGATCCCAGCCATGTCAGCTTGCTGGCGTCGTATTTCGCCGCCTTGGGTTTCATCAACTGGGTGACCACCAGAGTGTCCGGCGGCATCATGATGACCGACCCGTCTTTCAGGGCGACGTTGTAGGCGTAGTTGGTCATCCGCAAGCCGCCGCTGCCGGGCATCGATTGCACGACAACCGATTTCGCGCCGATAACCGGCTTCAGCTGCTGGGCAAGGATTGTCGAATACTTGCCGTAGGTGCCGCCGACGCCGTAGCCGATCAGTATGGTGACCTGTTTGTCTTTGTAAAAATCGGCCGCGGACTGTGCCGTTGCCATGCCGGCGCTGCCGACGAGTGCGGCGGCAATCGCCACGGTTTTGAACAATGTGGTTTCCATGTTTTCTCCCAGTGTTGATGCGGCCCCTTCGGGCTCATTTT
>CAUZWH010000514.1:0-2632 GCA_963583675.1 Alphaproteobacteria bacterium | reverse complement strand
ATCCTGTTCCAAGGTCATACTTGCCTGGGCGAGTGCCGCGATCATTAGGCCGTTCCAGTCGGCCAGGACCTTGTCGTCCCATCCCGGCCGGATTCTTTTCTCGCGCTCGCCAAGCAACAATTGACGGCTGATTGCGAGGTCTTTTTCGCTGGATTCATCGAGGAGTTGGGGCCGACCGGTGCGATTGAGGATGGTGCTTCCCTCCCAATTGCCACCGGCGGTCACCCCATAGGCGGATTTGAAAGCGCTCGCGGAGGGGCCGAGGACCGCATCGATCTCAGCCTCGGTCCATACGTAGTACTTGCCTTCAACGCCTTCACTATCGGCATCTAGCGAAGCTGCAAATGCCCCATTCTCAGCGATCATTTCGCGAGCGATCCAATCAATCGTCTCGCTGATACGTGCCGTGTAGAGCGGATTTCGCGACTCGCGCCACGCGTCGGTCAGGAGCTCGATCAATTGTGCATTGTCGTAGAGCATTTTTTCGAAATGAGGCACCAACCAAACCGCGTCGGTGGCATAGCGCGCAAATCCACCCCCGACGTGGTCGTAGATACCGCCTTGGCACATTCGATCGAGCGTCACCGTGACCGCGTCTCGATATCGCGGCTCTCCGGTTCGAGCGTAGGCCCGCCAAAGCAGCGCAAAGATCGAAGGCTGAGGAAATTTTGGCGCGCCGCGCAATCCGCCATCGATTATGTCGACCTGCTCAAGAATACCTTCGGCGGCTTGGTCCAGGGTCTCCGCGGTCAGGCTTGGGGCATCGCTATCGTTTGCAGCTTCTGCCTGGCTCATGTCGCCCAACGCGCTGAGAAGAAGGCCGGTGTTTTTTTCGACCTTTTCTTTCTCGGCGCTGTAGATGTGGTGGATCTGGCGTAACACATCCGGAAATCCGGGCCGGCCCCAGCGCGATTCAGGCGGAAAATATGTACCACCCCAGAATGGGTCGCCAGCCGGGGTTAGAAACATCGTCAGCGGCCAACCGCCTTGTTGACCCAACAGATGAAGCGCGGACATGTAGATCGTATCGATGTCGGGGCGCTCTTCCCGATCGACCTTGATATTGATGAACAGTTCATTCATCAAATCTGCAATTTCTTGATTCTCAAACGATTCGTGGGCCATCACGTGGCACCAATGACAAGCGGCATAGCCAACGCTCAGCAAGATCGGCTTATCCTGTTCTTTGGCCAGCGCGAGGGCCGCAGGCCCCCAGGGCTGCCAGTGCACCGGATTTTCTCGGTGCTGTAGCAAATATGGGCTGGTTTCGGTGTCTAAGGTGTTGCGCATCAACCTAGCCTCGGGTTATGGGAACCCGGCGCACTCGACGGGTGCGCTCTCAGTGATGATCCGCACGATAGTGATTGGTCATCAATTGGCCAATACCGGAATTTCCGGAAGGAAAACTAACCATGACGAAAATTCAAAAGCCCGGCGATCATCCGGCGGACGAGCCGCTTTTTTATGACAAGCACGTGTTCGTTTGCCTCAATGAACGAGCGCCTGGTCATCCTCGCGGCTGCTGCAAGGAGAAGGGGTCCGTAGAGTTGCGCGGCTACATGAAGCAGAAAGTGGGCGAGCGCGGCGTGCAGGGAGTGCGAATCAATCAAGCTTTGTGCCTAGACCGCTGTGAGCTGGGACCAAATCTTGTGATTTATCCCGAGGGGACGTGGTACAGCTTCAAAACCGAAGCTGATATCGATGAGATCATCGATACGCATCTGATTGGCGATGAACGGGTCGAGCGTCTGATGCTTGGCGTTGATCAGACAGAACTCGACGAATAAGGCGAATACCGCAACGATGACCGTATTTGCTCTCTCTAGTGGGGGAGGGCGAGCCGGAATAGCGATCGTTAGAGTCTCTGGTGATCGCACCGGCATTGTGATTGAGGCGCTGACCGGTTTGCCGCCACCGCCGGCGCGAAGGGCGACGTTAGTTAATTTTCGTAACCCGATCGACGATGAGACAATCGATCGAGGTATCCTTCTATGGTATCCCAGTCCGCACAGCTTCACGGGCGAAGATGTCGCGGAACTCCACGTTCACGGTGGCGTGGCGGTCGTATCGGCGATTCTCGCAGCCTTAGGCGAGATTCCTGGACTTCGTCCAGCTGAGGCGGGGGAGTTCACCCGCATCGCTTTCGAGCACGGTAAATTCGATCTTACTCAAGCTGAAGCGATTGCCGATCTGGTCAATGCGGAAACTGTTGCGCAGCGCCGGCAAGCACGGCGACAACTAGATGGTGAACTGGGCTCGCTCTACGAGAACTGGCGGGCCGATCTTGTTTCCTGCCTTGCCCACCTTGAGGCTTTTATTGATTTTCCTGATGAGGATCTCCCTCCCTATATCGAAACCCGGATTAGCGAACGCTTGGTGACGACGACAAAAGCCATTCAAACCCACCTTGATGATCATCGTCGTGGCGAGCGTCTCAGAGAAGGGTTCTATGTCGTGATCATAGGAGCACCGAATGTCGGTAAGTCCAGCCTCCTCAATTGTTTAGCGCAACGAGATGCGGCAATAATCGCTGCGACCGCGGGCACTACCCGTGATGTCATTGAGGTGAGGCTTGATGTCGGCGGGTTTCCGATAACGCTGGCGGATACGGCTGGGTTGCGTGACGCGACCG
>CAUZWH010000513.1:0-2641 GCA_963583675.1 Alphaproteobacteria bacterium | reverse complement strand
GTTTGACGTGACCCGCGTCACTTGCTGCCGTACGCTTTCGCTCTAGAATCAAACTATCGGATCATGGTCGCTCGGATTTCCAGCATGACAGATTCAGCGCTCCGAATCAGGTCGCTCTACATCGCTGGCCTACTGTGTCTGTGTCTCGCCTTCGCGGCGACAGCCGCCACCGCCCAGGACAAGGATCCCTTCGCTTCTATCGTTCGGGTGGATGCCGAGATTCCGCCAGACGCCCGTACCGCGCGGCCTCGGCACTTCGCGTGTGGGCAGTGGCATCGTTATCGACGATTCGAGGCTGGTCCTAACAATCGGCCACGTCATCCTTGAGTCGATGTCGGTGACGGTTCAGGACAACGAGGGACAAGCGGTTGCGGCTGAAATTGTCGCTTATGACTACAACACAGGATTAGGCCTGTTGCGCGCGACACGCTCCCTTGGCATCAAGCCAATGACCATCGGTAATTCCGCCCAACTCTCGGCGCAGGATCCGGTCGTCGTGGCTGATTTTGGCGGCATGGAGCGTGCCATCGCGGCGCGAATTCGCAGGATATTGGGAATACCTGCTCGATAGCGCGATATTCACTTCGTCGCCGCATCCCAACTGGGGTGGCGCCGCCTTGATAGGATCACAGGGCCAATTGGTCGGTGTCGGCTCATTGTTCGTCAACAATGCCCAATCAAACGGCGAGAAGATGCCCGGCAACATGTTCGTGCCGATTGACTTGCTGAAACCAATTTTCGCCGAACTGTTGACCGAAGGTAGATCAACCGCACCGGCAAAACCGTGGCTCGGCATGTTTTCCGCCGAGCATCAGGGCAGAGTGGTTATCACCTGGGTCGCACCCTACGGCCCAGCATCCAAGGCTGGCGTAAAGCCAGGCGACCGGCTGCTGAGCGTGCAAGATAATAAAGTAAACAACGTGCCGGAATTCTATCGCAATCTTTGGAAATTGGGCGCGGCCGGGGTTGACGTCCCGCTTAAGTTGTCGCGCGAGGGCGAGCCGATGGATGTGGTCGTCAAGAGTGCCGACCGTTATGATTTTCTCCATATGAAACGTAGCTACTAGGCGCGCACTTTCACAGAACCGTCCCAAGCTTGTTACGGTTGCGCGCCAGGTGCGGAAGTGGAACCATACCCGCGTGATTGACCCTCGCCCCATATTGAGCGGTCTTGCGGTCGCGCTGATCGCTCTGCTTCTGGTTGTCGTTATTCCCTATGTCGTCCTGCCGATATTGGGCCCGAGCACCACTCGCGATGCCACCGGAAAAATCGTCGACATATTCTTCAATCCCCTCACTTACATCCTCGAGGGGGACGGGGCCATCGGCGCCGAGGTTGGGCGAGGTCTTGTGCGACGTGAAGAGATCCTCGACTCGTTAGAGAAACTGCGCGCGATATCGGTCGACTACTACGCCACCTTATGATCTGCCTACTACCAAAACCGAGCGGTAGAGCTCGGCATCGGCGGGAACGGAGAATCGTCCGTCGATGACCTCTTCGATTCTGCAGAATAACCAGCCCCACCCTGCGTCACACGGCGTCAATTTCCGAAGCCGCCTGACCCGTTCGAAAGCTTTGCCGTGCAAGAATACGGACCGGACATCACGCTGATTGATCCGATATTTATCCACCCCACCTCGCGGATCTACGGCAAGGTGACCATCCGTGAGGGCGCATCGATCTGGCCAAACGTCGTCATTCGTTGCGAAAATTATGAAGTCGACATCGGCCCCCACAGCAATGTCCAAGATTTCACGATGGTGCATGTCGGCATTCGATCGGGCACACACATCGGCGCCTATTGTTCGATAACCCATCACTGCACGATCCACGGCGCAAAGATTGGCGACAATTGTCTGATCGGAATCAATGCAACTTTGATGGACGGTGTGGTGATCGGCGAAAACTGCACCGTTGCGGGAGGCACGTTCATTCCTGAGGATACGGTAATTCCTGATAATTCGGTGGTCATGGGCGTGCCGGGCAAAGTGGTGCGTACCGAAAACCGCTGGGTCATTAACCGTATCAACGCCTGGTATTACTCCCGTAATGCGCAAGCCTATGCTGCCGGCAATCACCGCGAGTGGGGTAGCGCGGGCTTTCAAGAGGCACTCGCCGCCGAGCACAAGAGACTGAGTCGCGAGTTTGCAGAACACCACGTGACACACCCAACCAAAGACTAGGCGTAATGATGAATTTGCGTACGCTCGACAATATCGAGTTTGACAACAAGCGTGTTTTGCTCCGCGTCGATCTCAACGTGCCGCTCGTTAATGGGCATGTAATCGACAACACGCGAGTCAAACGGATCAAGCCGACCGTCGACGAGCTCATCGCCCGCGGCGCGGCGGTTATTCTGTTGTCACACCTCGGACGGCCCCAGGGCAAACCGGATTCAAAGTTGAGTTTGCGGCCACTGGTTGACGTTCTGAAAGAAGAATTGCCAGGCAGGCGAATCACCTTCGTCGATGACGTCGTTGGCGACCGGGCAAAATCTGCGGTCGATAGCCTCGACGCGGGTGATGTCCTGCTGTTGGAGAATTTACGTTTTGATCCGCGTGAGGAGAGCAACGACGTCTCCTTTGCCAAGCGCCTAGCGAGTTTTGGTGACGTCTACATCGACGATGCCTTTTCATGTGC
>CAUZWH010000512.1:0-2642 GCA_963583675.1 Alphaproteobacteria bacterium | reverse complement strand
CTTTCGCTGGAACGCTTCGCGTTCGCAGCTGTCAGGTGGGCGTAACGCCGATGGCATTACGCCAGGGCGACGCATTCGATTTCGATATCGAACTTCCAGGGCCACGAGCCGACCGTGATGAAACTTCGCGCCGGTGGATTGTGGGGGAAATAGCGGGCGTAGATCGCGTTAACCTCGTCGAAATAGGCGGCATTCGAGATCAGCACCTGGGCTTTCACCACCTTATCGAGCGACGACCCGGCCGCTTCCAAGGTCGCCTTGACGTTTTCGAGAACCTGGACTGTCTGCTCCTCGATATTGCCGATGGTGATCTCGCCGGTCTTGGGGTTGATCGGCGGCAATCCGGACACAAAAACAAATCCGTTTGCCTTGATCGCCGCGGATAAGGGGACGTTTGCCTTCTCTTCCGCTTCGCTCAAACCCGGCACATGGATGACCTCTTTCTCGGCCATAAAACCCTCCTTGATGGAAATAATTGACCCGACCGAGCGGCCGGGTGCGGTTACGATAGAGCACCGGTTTCTTTTTCGCGCTACACTTCAGCGAATAAAAGTTCACCGAATAAAAGCCGCAGGAGGACACCATGCTGAGCGCACCGATCGGACCCGATCTCGCCAACGCCGCTGAAGTCATGATCAAGGACTATCTGGCGGTATCCGGGAAAGACACCGTGCTGATCACCGCCGATACGTCGTCGGATATGGCGGTGGTCGAAGCGATCCTCAATTGTGCCGACATGACCGGCGCCAAAACCGTGGTCATGATCATTCCGCCGCTGCCTTTCCAGGGCACGCTGGCGGATCCCTACATCTCAGAGCCGCTCGCGGCGGCGATGAAGCAATGCGATGTCTGGGTCGACCTCACCTTCCCCTACCTCGCCGGCTCGAATGCTTGGGACAAAGCGATGGCGGGCAAGCGCACGCGCTATTGCCTGTGCGGCGATCTCAAGGGCGATTCGATGGTGCGGATGTTCAGCAAGGTCGACCTCGACGCGCTGTTCCGGGTGCAAAAGGCGTTTGCCGAGATCACCACCAAGGCGGTCGGCAAGACCTGCCGTTTGACCAACAGTCTGGGTTCCGACCTCACCTTTACGCTCGACAAGTCGCCCTACCCCAAGCCGCGCCGGGCGAAAACGCCGGGGATGTACACCGTGCCCGGCGCCCATCCGCTGTGGCCGGTCTACGATTCGGTAAAAGGGGTGATCACGGTCGACACTGCCTTTCACGAGTACTACACGGCGATGCCATCGCCGATGGTGCTCGAAATCGACGGCCGGGTGCGTAAGGTGACCGGCGGTGGCGCCGAGCAAAAGGTTATGGACCGTGCGCTCAAACGCGCCGCCGGCGGCAAGAATTACGGCTATGTCATTCATTTCACTTGCGGCCTGCAGCCGGCGGCGCGCTACACCCGTAGCTGCTTCGTCGAAGACCAGCGCGTTATGGCCAACAATGCAGTTGGATTGGGGATTCCGTTCTGGCAACCGGGCGGCGGCGAAAACCATCCCGACGCGGTGATGTCGCAACAGTCGATCTGGATCGACGGCAAACACATCATGGACGAGGGAACCTTCGTCGGCTCGAACAAGCTCGCCAAGCTAGCCGACGCTTTGCAGCCGCTTTACAACTAACCCAATCGGGCGACGGAAACCCTTAACAAGCGGGCGGCGTTAAGACATGCGCGAGTTTGGTTTTGGCCAGAGCGTACCGCGGGTTGAAGACGCGCGGCTGCTGCGTGGCGCGGGAATCTATACCGACGACATCGTGCCCGCCGATGTCGCGCATGCCTGCTTGCTGCGCTCGCCGCATGCGCACGCCCGGATCAAACATATCGATACCAGCCAAGCCGCCGCATTGCCTGGCGTCATCGCCGTATTGACCTGTGCGGATGCCGAGGCCGATGGCATCGGCATGGTCCCGGTTACGGTCAAGCGCAACAAACGCGACGGCTCGCCAATGTTCGAACCGCCCTATCGCGTGCTCGCGCTGGACCGGGTAATGCGGGTCGGCGAGGGTGTCGCGGTGGTTGTCGCCGAGACCAAAGACCAAGCCAAGGACGCGACCGAAAACATCGTTGTCGACTATGAGCCGTTGCCGGTTGCGATCGGCACCGGTGAGGTTGTCGGTGGCGGCAAACCGGCGCTGTGGGCGGAAGCGCCCGACAATGAGAGTTTCTTTTTTGAAGCGGGCGACCGTGCCGCCACCGATGCCGCTTTTGACAATGCTGCGCATGTCGCTAGCGTCGACTATGTGATCAGCCGGGTTGCCGCCGCGCCGATGGAACCGCGCAACGCACTCGGCGTCTACGAACCGGTGTCCGGGCGCTACACGCTGTGGGCCGGTTTGCAGCAGCCCCATATGGTTAAAGGCCAGCTGGCGCGTAATTTTCTCAAGGTTGATCAGAATAAGATTCGAGTGATTGCGCCCGATGTGGGCGGCGGGTTCGGCATCAAGGGCATCGGCAACGTCGAACCGGCGATCGTGCTGTGGGCGGCCAAACGGGTCGGACGGCCGGTGAAATGGATCTCGGAGCGGAGCGAATCTTTCTTGGCCGACGATCATGCACGCGACAATGTTACCCGCGCCGAACTCGCGCTCGACAATGCGGGGAAGTTTCTCGGTTTACGCGTGCGCGCGGTGGCAAAT
>CAUZWH010000511.1:0-2648 GCA_963583675.1 Alphaproteobacteria bacterium | reverse complement strand
CAATTCGGAAATAGTTATCTTCGACAAATGCGGTCACATGCCGATGATGGAGCACGCCGATCTGTTCAACGAGACGGTCACAGAGTTTCTGCTGCGTAACTAATCGATCCTCATTCCGATGCAATCTAGGCAGAATAGAATGACCAAAGCGGCGGTTATTCATCAGCACGGGGATCCCGACGTGTTCTCTTGGGAGGACGTCGAGGTTGGCTCGCCGGGTTTAGGCGAGGTGCGGGTTCGACACACGGCGATCAGCCTGAACTGGGCCGATCTGAAATACCGAGAAGGTGGCGACAACCATTATCCGGTGCCTTCCCTGCCAGCGGTGATTGGTCTGGAAGCGGTTGGCGTGGTGGAAGAGGTCGGTGAGGGCGTTGACCTCGTTGAGGTCGGAGACCGGGTGGCTTATGGCGCGCTGCCGTTGGGCGCCTACGCCGAGGCCCGCGTCATTACGGCAGAGTGTCTCTACCTCGTCCCCGATGGGGTGAACGACGAGCAGGCGGCGGCGGCCTACCTCAAGGGTCTGACGGCGCAATATTTGGCCGAGCGTGCCTATCCGATTGCCGCGGGTGAGACCGTGCTCGTTCATGCCGCGGCCGGCGGGGTCGGTATGATTCTCAGTCAACTTGCTAAGCACCGCGGCGCGACGGTGATCGGAACCGCCGGCAGCGCCGATAAGGTCGCTATCGCACTGGCGCACGGCTGTGACCATGCAATTGACTATCTCGCGGAAGACTTCCAGGAGCGCGTGATTGAGATCGTCGGTGAGAAAAAAATCGACGTGGTTTTCGACTCGGTCGGACTGGCAACCTTCGAAAAATCGCTCGATCTGCTGCGGCCGCGCGGCATGATGGTGAGCTACGGACATGCGTCCGGAAAAGTGCCGCCGATCGATATCGTCGATCTCGCGCATAAGGGGTCGCTCTATCTCACCCGATGTACCGGTCGCACCTACAACACTGGCCGCCAGAATTTTGTTACCCAAGCCGATGCCCTGTTCGCGATGATCGCCGACGGTACGGTTCGGGTCGATGTGAACCAGCGCTACGCATTGTCTGACGCTGCTCGTGCCCATCGTGAGATGGCAACTAGGTCAACCAAGGGCTTATCAGTTCTGATTCCCTGATCCTGCGGCAGTCCATGGGGAGCGCGAGCTCGGTGAACGCCTGCGCTTGCGCGTCGCATGTGAAGACCGAGCGCGCCCAACTAATTTGTCGATCACGACGGTGAGTCGGGGTTGATAACCTGACTGATCGAGAAGATCGCTGGATCTTCCGGATCAACCTCCACCTCGACCGAGTGCATGGCCGGTGCACCATAGACTTCCAGCGCAACGATATTTGGCGCCCGCCGTGCAAACGGACGGGAAATTCCGAATTGGTGGCCGTCGCCGAAAACTAGCAAGATCGGTCGCGCGAAGGCTTCAGCTTTTTCTACAAGCGCTCCCCCGAAGTTTCGATAGCCGGAATGACGAAGAAATCCCTCCTTGCGGGCGATGAAATTGAATTCAAACATATCGGCATAGATCAATAGGATGACGGCTTTTGCGCTCTCTTCGATCGCTTGGTCGAAGCTAGCGCCGAGCCATGCAATTGTTGCGTTGTCCCTGTCAAAAAAGTTCATTGGCGGCCGCGAGATCGCGGGTTTTAAAATTGTTGTTGGAGCCGACGACATGGGCGGTGATGACATGGACGCCGGCTATTTTGAAGCGAATGTTCTTAACATAAGCGGCGTAATCGTTCATCGCGTCGGCTTGGCGTTCGACCGCCATCGGGGTTCCGCCAAGGGAGCGCGCGCCGCCGGCGAAAAAGGTTTTGCGAATGAACGTCAGTCGCTCGAGCGGATCGTAGCCGCCAGCTTTTGCGCGATGGCAATCGGTCCATTCATTATCGCCTGGGGTGTAGAGAACAGGCCCGTCAATTGAGTTCAAAAAGGCTAACTGCTCGATCAATGCCTGATCGCTGCATGGCGTCGACCCGCTTTTGATGTCGCCCAAGTGAACGGTAAACGCCGGTACTTTCCGATTGATCACCTTGATCAATGATTTGTATGGGCCGAACTCGACGTCGGGATCACCGTATGGCATGTCACCGAGCGCGACGAAGCGGAACGACTCTTGCGTTTGCGCGAGCGATGGCGACAAGAAAGCGGCGACACTACAGATCAATGCGGCTCTGAGGGTACGGATCATGGAATCTCCGGGACGGTGCGCGTGCTAGCGAATATAGTGCCGTTCCCCATAACCGGCAGGCCAATACTCGTGCACGTTATCCATATCGCGTTTTTTCGATTACTGGTCAGGCCGGTTATGCTTGGCTCTCTCGTGTACTGCAAAGGAGCGCTCCGTTGACCGGAGGCGGAAACGATGGCTGAACCTGCCTCTATTTCGGAGGATGCAATCCAGGCGCGTGATCTGGTTGCCGCGCGCCGCGAGTACTTTGACGGCGGCCGCACACGATCTATCGTCTGGCGGCTGGATCAACTTGCTGGACTACGCAAATTTCTGGTTGAGCGTGAAGCGGAGATTATTGCTGCGGCGCGATCTGACTTGGGCAAGTGCGCCTTCGAGGGGTGGTTTACGGAAGTTGGACTCGTCATCGCCGAGATCGACTTCGCACGTAAAAATTTGCGCCGATGGATGCGCCCGG
>CAUZWH010000510.1:0-2651 GCA_963583675.1 Alphaproteobacteria bacterium | reverse complement strand
AAATTGTGGGCGTTACCTGTATCTAAAGCGGGACGTTTACTACTTCAGTCGACATGTACCGGTCGATGTGCGGCAACACCACGAATGCAGCCGCATCGTGATTTGCCTGAAAACTAAATCTATAAATGCAGCCACTCGTGCTGCCACAGCGATCGCCCATAAGCTTGATGACTATTGGTTAGGCCTCAGACTGCAGACAATGCCCATATCAATGGTGCACCAGCCTGCTCTCCAACCCGACGTGAATGATCCAGCGGCACCTACCCTCTCAGATGCATTAGCCGCTTATCTCGCATTGAAGGCAGACGATAAGGGCCCATCGTTCGTCCGTACCGCTACTAGAAATGTGGGATATGTCATTGCCAAGCTAGGTGATAGGCCTATCGATAACTACACCAGCTTGGATGCGGCACGTTTTAGAGACGCACGGCCTATCCAGTAGTAGTGCCAAGCGCATCTTTGGCTCTGTGAGAGCAATCACCAGATTGATCCTCTCAGAACACGGTCTTGATCTAAAAAACCCATTCACTGGCACCTACCTTCCCGATAAGGCCGACGCTCGCATTAGAGAGCCAATACCTCTCACCGTAATCCGACATATCCAACAGGTGCGCGAACAGGCGGCATTCGCGTTCTTACCGTATTGGAATAGGCTGCCGTCTCATCGCTGGGGGTGAGGGTTGACCTATTCGAGAACCGGCCATGGCGCCTGAGATTCTCCTCTATGGGGCCACTGGCTATACCGGCAAACTGATAATTGCGCTGGCGCGCGAACGCGGCATCGGGCTCATTCTTGCGGGTCGCAACGAGGCCGGCATGTGTGGGATTACGGACGCCAACAATATGCGGGCCCGGATATTTGGCCTCGACGATCGATCGAGCCTGGAGTCCGCGCTTGCCAATGTTGCCGTCGTCCTTCATTGCGCAGGGCCTTTTTCACTGACCTCTCAGGCGATGGTGGATGCGTGCATCCGCACCGGCACGCATTATCTGGACATAAGCGGCGAGATCGATGTTTTCGAGGCCTGCGCCGCGCGCAGTGTCGAGGCCGCCGATCGCGGTGTCATGTTGTTGCCCGGCGTCGGCTTTGACGTCGTGCCGAGCGACTGCCTTGCGGCGCACGCGGCGTCGAGGGTCGCCGCGCCGCAACACCTTACCCTGGCAATCGCTGGGCCGACCAAGATGTCGCGCGGCACCGCGAAAACGGCCATCGAGGGTATCGGTCAAGCCATCCAGGTGCGTCGTAACGGGCAGATCTCGACCCTGAAAAAACCAATCCGCCGCGACATCGATTTTGGTGACCGCAAAACCGCCTGCGTGTCGATTGGCTGGGGCGACGTAGCAACCGCCTACTATTCAACCGGCGCCGCGGACATCGAGGTCCTGTTTCAATCCACTCGGCAACTCGAGCAGGCGGTTGGTCTCAACCCGTTTTTACGATTTTTGCTCAGCACCGGGCTCGCTCAGAAGCTGCTCAAACGTCAGGCCGACAAACAGCCCGAGGGACCCAACGTAACCGAGCGGGCGCAAGGTTCAACGACAATTCTCGCAGAGGTAACGGGCGCTAACGGTGATGAAGCGAGAGCCATCCTGCGGACCCCGGAAGCCTATTCCTTAACCGCCGATAGCGCGTTGACGATTGCCACTCGCGTTGCGGCCGGCGATCACAAGCCCGGTTTCCAAACACCGTCACTGGCGTTTGGCGCTGATTTCGTTCTCGATCTAGACGGCGTCACCCGCGAGGACGTCGGCTGAATCGGCGGTAGCGCTCGCGCTTGGCGACTGTTCGCTTGGTTTCGGTCGCGGCCGGTATCAACCGTCGCGACGCTGCATCTTATTCAGCGCTCGTCGAACGGCGCGGCCAGCGGCACGCGCAGGGTCTTCAGAAATTTTGATTGCCTGCGCTTCCTTGGCGACTTTCTTCGCGGCGCCGGCAACGTGGCGGCGTGCCACCGGGTCACTCGCAACTCTCTGAACGACGACGCCGACAAGCTTCGTTAGTAGCGGGTTCATCGCTTCTTAAACACCTCGGTAGCGTGCGGCTCGCTCTAGATAGTAACACGCGATGGCGCAGGCTGGCTTGGGCGTCACCGGTGGTGTCCGGCGCCCGTCAATTGGGGAGGCGGTCAATATGCTAAAAGAGATCAAATGAACGAACCTCCACCACAAATCCACCGGGGCGGCTGTCTGTGCGGCGCGGTTCGCTATGAGGCCTAGGGCGAACCTCTGGTGATCACCCATTGTCATTGCGAAAACTGCGAACGCGGCAGTGGCGCGGGGCATTCGACTGGGCGATGTATGCGCGCGATCGGTTTCGCCTGACCGGACGGATCGCCGAACACAAACTAACCTCAGACAACGGCAACGAAGTCACAAGAGCATTCTGTCCGGCCTGCGGCAGTCCAATTTTCGGCGCCAATAGCGGTATGCGGGACCATGTGACGATTACCCTCGGAACGCTCGATGACTCATCCACCTTCGCGCCCCAGGTCACGGTTTTCACCCGTAATCGCAAACCATGGGACGTCATGGACGACCGCATCCCAAGCTTCCCGGCGCAACCGGGTTGGCAACCCGGCGATCCCGTTTGGCCCCGCCGCTTAGGGTGGGCCGCGTGAACCGTCGCCCCCCCCCCCCGCGGCCGGGGCCCC
>CAUZWH010000509.1:0-2654 GCA_963583675.1 Alphaproteobacteria bacterium | reverse complement strand
AACTGTATCGTCCCCCTAAGTAGGCGGTCGCGCATCACTCACCGAACGTGGGCGACCGTTAAGCGGCGGAGACAGTAACCATGGCGCTTGAGCTTTATCACCATCCGCAGTCGACCTGCAGCCAGAAGGTTCGCCTGTGTCTGGCCGAAAAGAACGTCGAATGGGTTGAACGCCTGGTTGACATCTCGAAGCGCGAAAACCTGGCGCCGGACTATCTCGCAATCAATCCCAACGGCGTAGTACCGGCATTCGTGCATGATGGCCGCGCCGTCATCGAATCCGCCGTGATGTGCGAATACCTCGACGAGCGCTATCCCACCGAACCCAAACTGACGCCAACCGATATCGTCGAGCGCGCGGCGATGCGGGCCTGGCTGTGCTTCATCGACGAAGTGCCGTCGATGGCGATCCGTGTGCCCTCGTTTCGCAATGTTTTCCTGCCGCATTTCCAGGCGATGTCGGCGCAGGACTATGACAAGTTCGTCAGCGCCAACACGCTGCGCAAGATATTCTTCAAACGCATGGGCCGCGGCGGCTTCAATGAAGACGAGTATGAAGGCGCCATCGAGCAGCTTGAAATGACGCTGGCGCGGATGGAGGCGGCACTCGGCCAGCACGATTGGCTGGTATCGGATCAGTTCGCCATTGCCGATATCTGCATGGCGCCGCTGATCGTGCGCCTCGAAGATCTCGGCATGGCCGAAATGTTCGCCGGGCATCCCAATGTGCAATCCTGGTACGCCCGTATCCAAGCGCGCCCCTCGTTCGCGGTGGCGTATTACGAGGGGACGCGGATCTCGCACCGCAAGCCGGGTTACCCGACCACGAAAAAGTAATCGCTCGCGGCAGTATAAGATCTGAACGTTATGCGTCTTTGTTGTTCACACTCCTATTCGCTGCGAGCCGTGATTGTCGGTGTGTTGGTTGCCGGTATCATCTCGTTGCCCGCTACCGCTACCGCTGCCGAAATCGAACCGAAAAGTGTCACGGCCCCCGATGAAGCGTCAGGGCCACCGCCGCCGCCACCCCTCAATGCGTTCGAGATTTCCGCGGTGCACGGATTGCAACAAGTCGCCGTGCAGCATTTCCGCGCCGGGCGCTTCGACGCGAGCGAAACCTTGCTGCCCCAACTGTAAAAGAAATATCCCCAAGCGCCGGTGCCGCACTACCTGCTGGCCTCCCTGCTCGCCCGGTTCGGCAAGACAGCCGATGCCCTGGCCAGCCTGCGAGCTGCAGTAGATCGCGGGTTTCGTGGGGTTGAGACGCTCGACCGCGACCCCTATCTCGCAAGTTTGCGCGCGGCGCCGGAATTTACCGACCTACTCAACACCCTGCGTGAACGGGCGGCCGAAGATCGGGCCGCCGGCCCGCCTGAAATCGCACCCGCGGCAATCGAAAATAGCGTCGCCGAGGTTGGCCTGAGCAACACGATCTGGGACCCGCGCATCGCCAGCCTGCGCACCTTCTTTCGGTTCCCGCAGGATAAGTCCGCCAGCGCTATCGTCGATGGTGGAAGCGACGCGGCGGCGGGGCGCCTCAATGCCTTGTATGCGCGCGGCCAAGCGGCGGGCAATCACGGCGACCTCTACGACAACCGCGACGGCGATCACTCCAATCTGCCGCGCGATCGTCTGCGGCAACTCACCTATGTCGAATATGCTCAAGCCGCCAAGGACACGCGCGTTCATCACGGCCTCAATGGCAACCACTTCTTCAACGCCATCACCTTCGGCAACTCGTCAACGGCCCTGGTGGGAAACACGTTCTGGCGCAGCCAGGCACGCCTCGCCCTTACTGACGGAAACACCGCACTTAGCCTGTTTCGGCACTACGCTTCCAACCACCTCTACCTCTACCCCGAACACCGTGACCACGACCCCGAGCACGGAGACGTCTTCCCGGCCAACACACCCTATGTCGTCATGTCGCAGCGCTCTTCCGGATCGGACCAACCGTTTCTGCGCGCCGTCGGCAGCATCCTTGCTGCGTTCCAGCCCGGCGTGAAGGGGTTCCTGCGCAGCACCAATCTGGTCATGCCGAAGGTGCAGATGATCCTCAGGCGCGGCCAGAAGTCGGTGGTGAACGATCAGGACTACTTAACCGGCCAGGCGCACCCGTCGGTGTTCCAGGCGAGCGAGATCAACCTTATTCGCATGATCGATATTGCCAATGGACTCACCGTCGATCAGGTCCCACCGGTCGTATTGCTCAAGGTCCTCGAGGAAAATCAACTGAAGGTTGGCGTTGATAGCTTTGGGCCCCACTCGGAACGGCTGTTCGATACGCCCGCGGCGATCGCCCGCGTCGTTCGCTCGACCAGCTATCAAAAGAGACTGGTGATAAACGCCGTTGCAACCGAGCTACCGGGGTCGCCGGCGCTTACATTCCATTGGGTGGTATTGCGCGGCGACGCCGACAGAATCCGGATCGTGCCGCGCAACGACGACACGAGCGAGGTTGAGATCACCGTCCCGTGGCACGAACGTCGCCCGGTTCCCGGCCGGCCCGAATTGACCACGGACCGGGTCGACATCGGCGTGTTCGTTCACAATGGCACCCACTATTCGGCGCCGTCATTTGTCAGTCTGCTCTTTCCCGCCCACAAGAAGCGGGACTACGACGCGGCCAACCGGATCACGCGCGTGGATTATCGC
>CAUZWH010000508.1:0-2658 GCA_963583675.1 Alphaproteobacteria bacterium | reverse complement strand
CGTTATCGAGCTCGCCGCCGGTTAGTTCAACCCGCAGCTTCGCGTCGCAGAATCGCCGTCCCTTGGTGGTTATCCGTTTCGATCGAGCGGATCCGCCTTATCAGCGGGCGCTCTATACCGCGGTGTCGCAAGTCGTTGAGCAGCGGCCCAACGCCCAGTTCGATCTGGTCGCGGTGACACCCAATCAGGGCACGCCGGCCGATGTTGCACTCAATAGCTCGAAGGCAAAGAAGCAGGCTGAATCTGTCCTGCGGTCGTTGACTGAAATGGGGCTTCCACCCAACCGCGTAAGCCTCTCATCGATGACCAGCCCGTCGGCCAATACCAACGAAGTGCATATTTATATGCGCTGATCCTAGTTACATAGTCTTTGGTTCAAGGCGGCGGCTCCTTATTCAAAGTGTTGGGGGCCGCCGCTTTTATTTTGTGTTCGGCATGACATCGGTAAAAGCGCGCTGAAAGGTCTGCTGCCTAACGCCGCTTTAGAGAGGCGCCGTACACCTCTCGGTAACCGGGCCAGTCGCCCAGCCGATCGGCGGTGAAGACCGCCCGACCGATCGCCCTCATCATACAATCGGCTGCCAGCATGCCGATGCGACTGATGGCGGCAGGAGCCGGTTCGGGCAATTCATAGGCGCTAGTCGAAATCGCAAAAATTGTATCCCCATCGTACAGCGTATGAACGGGTCGGATGGCCCGTGCGAAACCGTCATGCGCCATCGCCGCAACGCGGGTGGCTTGCGCCTGATTGAGGGCGACGTCGGTTGCGATCACGCCGATGGTGGTGTGCCGCCCCCGATCTGCACCGAACGCGTAATCGAGATCGCCCGCGGCGACCGGACCGTCCGGAACCGGTTGGCCACCCATTTCACCACCGATCTCAAGCGGCCACGCCCACAAGCTCGGCGAACCCGGAATCGTCACCTCGCCATGCGAATTCACCGCCACGACCGCGCCGACGGTCCAACCTTCCTCGACCTGAATTGAAGCGCTACCGAGCCCGCCTTTGAGCTTGCCGGCCGTCGCACCGTAACCGGCGCCGAAATTTCCAAGTTCGAAATCACGCCCCGCAGAGTCACAGGCCACGCGCGCCAGATGCCGATAAGGCGGTTCCTCCCCCCAGGCTTTGTCGCCGCCGTTCAATAGGTCGAACAGAATGGCGCCGGAGACAATCGGCACCCGAATCGAGCCAACCTGAAATCCGCGCTCGCGCTCGGCCAGCCATGATTGCGCGCCCGAAGCGGCCGCCACACCAAAGGCCGAACCGCCGCTTAAGGTGATTGCGTCAACCCGTTCGACGACGCGGGTCGGCTCGAGCTCTGCTGTGCCGGTCGTGCCCGGCGCCCCACCGCGTATATCGACCGCGCCAACGACGGGCGAAGTAGCCAGCACAACGGTGACACCAGTTCGAATCTCAACGTCTTCAGCATTACCGACGAGCACGCCCTCAACGTCGGTGACGAGATTGCGAGCACCTGGTTTCATCGTGCGATATCGCGCCGTGCTAGACTTTTCATTGATGGGCAAACTATCCCGCGATCCCCATTGCCTGCAATGACCCGTAATACATAGAGGGCCGCTCGATGATGCCGCGTTCAACCCTGAGCAGCCGGATCGGCCGCTTCGCCGGCCTTTCCTTAATCTGTGCCGTAATCTGCTTGCATCTCTCGCCAACCGCCGAAGCGGGACCGGCCCAAGCCAAACGCGAGATGGTCGCTGCCGCCAATCCCTGGGCGGTTGACGCCGGCGTCGATATTCTCCGCGCCGGCGGCAGCGCGGTTGATGCTGCGATTGCTGTTCAGCTCGTGCTCAACTTGGTCGAGCCCCAATCATCGGGGATCGGCGGTGGCGCGTTCATGGTTCACTACAACGGGGCGACCCGCCAGGTGATCGCCTATGACGGCCGCGAGATGGCACCACAATCAGTAACCCCGGACTTATTCCTGCGCGACGGCAAGCCGATGAAGTTCTTCGATGCCGTGGTCGGCGGTCAATCGGTCGGCGTACCGGGGGTGGTCGCGATGCTTGAACTCGCCCACAACAGGCACGGGAGATTGCCGTGGGCACAACTGTTCGCGGCCGCAATTCGGCTGGCCGACCATGGCTTTCCCGTCTCGCCCCGTCTCAACGCGCTCCTCACGCGGGATAAATATCTCAAAACCTTCGAAACCGCGCGGCGCTACTTCTATGACGAAGAGGCAGAGCCACGGTCGGTCGGATGGGTTTTGCAAAACCAACCCTTGGCCGAAACATTGCGGGTTATCGCTGCCGGCGGCAGCGATGCCTTCTACAAGGGCGACATTGCCGGCGATATCATCCGCACGGTGCAGGGCACGGCGCAAAATCCCGGGATGCTCTCGCGCGACGATTTTGCCGCCTATCGCGCGGTCGCGCGCGAGCCGGTGTGCGCGCCCTACCGCCAATACACGGTGTGCGGCATGCCGCCGCCAACCTCGGGCGGCCTTACCATCCTTCAGATCCTCGGCATGCTCGAACAGTTCGATCTTGGCGACCTGACGCCGGGATCACCCAAAGCGGTGCATCTGATTTCCGAAGCAAGCCGCCTCGCGTTCGCGGACCGCGCCCGCTATATGGCCGACAGCGATTTCGTTAGAGTTCCCATCGCTGGGTTGCTCGATCGGGACTATCTCGGACAGC
>CAUZWH010000507.1:0-2693 GCA_963583675.1 Alphaproteobacteria bacterium | reverse complement strand
CTGTCCGTTCGGTGGGCACTCCCAAACTCGTGTACCACGATAGTCGGTGCTGATCGGTTCGTCCCAGGTTGACTGGTGGCCGGCGAAATCCTCCGGCGTCAAGCAACCGCCATGACGCTGCACATAGTCAGCGGCCTGCGCGGCAAGCGAGCCACGATAGAACGCATCCGGTCCGCCGTGCGCAATCGATTGGAGCGTGGCGCCGAGTTCCGGCAACCGAACTATCTCTCCGAATCTGGGTGCCCGCCCCTGGCTCAACAACTCGGAACCCGACGCAAGCCGCGTCAATTTGGTTTGCGCGTCCTGCCAAATCGAAGCGACAACCTCTGAGACAACATAGCCGTCGAGTGCGAGCTCGATAGCCGGCGCGAGCAGCGTCGAGAGTTCCATTCGACCGTGGCGCTGTAAGAGATTCGACCAACCGTCAACGGTGCCCGGCACAGTGACTGACAAGCCGACGCCCTCGCCCACTTCCGGCATGCTTTCGAAACCCGCACGTCGCACGTCATCGACGTTCGCAGAACTTCCGGCACGGCCACTCGCGTTAAGCGCGCTAACTTCGCCTTTGCCGGCGTCCCAGACGAGAGCAAAGAGATCTCCTCCGACACCCGTCATGTGCGGTTCGACCACACCCAGTGCCGCCGACGTGGCAACGGCGGCATCCACCGCATGGCCTCCCTCCATCAAAACGCGCAAGCCAACCTGCGCCGCGAGTGGTTGGCTGGTGGCAACGATCCCGCGTCGCGCGGTAATGGAAGAGCGGCGTGATTGGAAATAGGTCATCTCATGAGTCCAGGTAGCGAAAACCGAAACCGTCAGCGCGGGTCACGACGTGGCCCATGGACGGTAGTGGAAAGTGCGCGGTCATCATCAATATGTCTTGGTCACATTGCGCCTCCAAGAATCGACGACGCGTAATGCGAGCCTGCGCAGGCCCGTAAGCGTTCGGCGCGAGCCAATCTACGTGCGGCGCCAACAGAGCCGCGGTCGCGTCCGGAAAAACCTCGCCCGGGGTACTGGCGAGTGCGTTTTCTTCGACCACGGTCTGAATACTTAGATTGCCTATCGTCGTATGGGCCACTGGCAACTCTCCCGTTGAGATGATGGCCGGCATTGCATCGCGTTTTGGTAACCGGCTGCAAACAGATCATGTGGTTCTTCGTTAGGCGCCAGCTGCTTTCGCACTAGCGCCTCGGTAAAGCGCTCGAGCGAATCAAGTGCTTCGAGTTGTTTTGCTGTGTCTGCGGACGCCAACCAGGACATCGAGCCGACCGGGGGCATAGGCGATTTCGGCCGCTGTGCGGGCGCGAATCCCCACGTCCGCAGCCGCATCCAGATGCGCTGCGAGCACACACTAAGGTTCCCGAGCACCGTCTCCGGCTCACGGTACAAGAAATTCGGCGGATATTCATTCGGTCCCGCATGACAATCCGCGCATAACGCCGCAAAATCGGCAATAGGGACGTCGGCCAGTAGCACCGAATCGAGCGTATCGTCAGGCAAGGTCGTATCCGCTTCCAGTGCGATAGGCGGCAATCTGCTGGCGTCGCGGAGCCACGTGTCGTCTACAGATTCGCCCAGTAACGCCATCAGTCGTACCGTGAGTCTCGCGGGGCGGAACGCACCCCGAGCAAACAAACCGTGTTCGCCTGCACGGCCTTGCTGCTCCAGACGTTCGACCGCTTGGCGAACGAGTTCAAAATCATCAACTAAGAGCAACGTGGCTCGTGCACTCGAAGGTGGTCCACTTGTTTCTGACGACCCCCCATCCGTCCACTTCAGCGTGAGCTGCTCAATTCGGACACCATTTCCGCGACGAACACTAAGCCCCGTGAACGCCTGTAACACGCGACTAACAATCTTCCACCCCTGCACCGTGCGCTCAACCTTTGGCAATGGCAGATCCAAAGAAGAACGCCAGTATTCACTGCCAATTTCCAGCCCCGCGACGCAGGCTCCGGTCACCCGCCCATCATCGAGATAAACCGACACAACCAATCCGGTATGCCCTGCCAAGCCCGCCCGTTGTGAACCGCAGGTAAATTTCGCGTATCGACGGGCAATAACGACTTCGCAGTCGGCCTCGCGCTCGCTGCGTTTAATGCTTCGCCACGCCGGATGGTCGACAAGCAATACATCTACACGCCGTGCGTGCTGCAGCGGGGTCATTCGCCCGACCCCTTCGATGAGGCGCCCGACCGCTCGTTGCCCACGCAGCGGCCAAACAACAGCCGCTCGGCGCGATGTCAGCGGGTCGAGTGCCGTCGGCAACGCCGCGACCGCCCGTGCGGTCAGCACCGACACCGCCGTGTCTCGCAGAATCGGTTTGCGCAGAGGTTCGCGGTCGGGTATCACACTACCGGCAATCTGCATGCCATCGGGCCATCGCCGCCGTTGTTCGTGCAACACAACGGGCGCAACATCGCGCTGGTAACGTCCGCCAGTTCGTTCAAAACCGTGAAAACCGCTCAGACGGTACTGTAAGCCCAGCAAATACGCCGACGCGCGACACTGGAGCGCCAGCTCCTCGACGCCACCGGCGGCGCAGCCATCGTGCCAAAGCCGCTGCCACGCCGGCACCGACTGCAGTCGCCGCGCTGACTCCGCGATCGCGAAAGCCCCTTCCACACCACCACGCAAATCTAACGACGATGTTGGGTCATCCACCAAATCGTGCAGGCGAGTCGCGATAA
>CAUZWH010000506.1:0-2696 GCA_963583675.1 Alphaproteobacteria bacterium | reverse complement strand
CATTCAGCAACCCAAAACAAGAAGAATGCAAAGAGGACACCATGGGACTTACAAATCAACAGGTGCTCGACGGTATCGAGGAGATCCATTCGAGCCGCCCGTTTTATGAACATCCGGCATGGGCTGGCATGCTCGACGGATCCTTCAACATCGAGCAAACCCGTGAATTTGCGCGGCAATTCGGCATTATTCCGCTGCATAACCACAACTACCACGGACGTCTCTACGTCCATTGCCCCGACCCAAAGTGGCGGGAAATGATCGCTGAAGTCGTCTACGAAGAAGGCACGGGGCGAATCTACGCCAACGGCGTGCCGCACAATCAGCTCTATTACGATTTCGGCGAGGGCCTCGGTATGAGCCGGGACGACATCGGCAAGCCGAGCTATTGCCCCGGCGCCATCGCGTTCAAGGCTTACTTCCAGAACATGTGCGAGCAGCCATTCCTCGAAGCGGTGTCATCGCACATGCTGGCCGGCGAGGCCCAGGGCCCCGGCGCATTTGCCAAAATCGCCGATAACCTCAAAGCAAAATTTGGACTTGACGACAAAGGGGTCGCCTTCTGGACCGTGCACGATGTCGCCGACGAGGACCACTCAGGCGTCGGCAAGGAGTTGCTGGAAGAATTCGCGACCACCCAGGAAGATCGCGAACGGGTGTTGGAGGTCGTGCAGGAGACCGTCGATATGACGTTTCTCTTCTTTGACAGCATCGACGACAGGTTGAAAAAGCTTAACTAGCTTTCTGCCTCGATCCGGCCGGCACGGGCGGACTGCGTTGTAGGTGCGCCGTGCGATACCGTCGCCTCGGTAGAAGCGGGTTGCGGGTATCGGCTGTCGGCTTCGGCACGATGACCGTCGGCGGCACCCTGGCCGACCGGGATGCCTTCCCGCTCATGGATCAGGCGCTTGACGGGGGCCTCAACCTTTTCGACATCTCGGAAATGGCCGATGGGCTGCAGCACAATGTGCGCCGCGAGTATGGCGTTTCCGAGGCTGCGGTCGGCCGCTGGCTTAAGACCCGCGACCGCGATGCGGTTATCGTCGCCACCAAGGTCTGCGGGCCTAACGATGCGCACGTGCTCGGAAGTAGCAACGTCGTTCCCCACATTCGCGGCGGCAACACCACGCTGGACCGGTTCCACATAACGAGCGCAGCGGAGGCGTCGCTCAAGCGGCTCGGTACCGATTACATCGATCTGTATCAACTGCACTGGCCGGACCGAATTGTTCCGATGATCGAACAGCTCGATGCCCTCGATCGCCTCATCAGCGCCGGCAAAATCCGCTATGGCGGCGTTAGCAACGAAACGCCCTGGGGCCTGACGCGTTTTATGACGACCGCGGAGGCGCACGGGTTACCAAGAATGGTATCGGTGCAGAACCACTACAATCTGCTGCACCGGGAGTTTGAGCACGGCTTACAAGAAGTTTGCCTCCAGGAGGATGTCGGACTCCTAGCGTTCTCACCGCTGGCGATGGGCGTGCTGAGCGGCAAATACGGTGGTGGCCAACTGCCCCCAGAGTCCCGACTCGCAAAGTTCCCGCGCTACCAAACGAGATGGGGGCGCCCGGACCAACTGGCCGCGGCCGATGCCTTCGCCCGGGCGGCACGTGGGCACGGTCTGGAACCCGCCGCGCTCGCGCTTGCGTGGGTGGCCCAGCAACCGGGTGTGGCATCAGTACTATCGAGCTGCACATCGACGATGCAACTGCATGCGTTTTTGGCGAGCCAGGAGATTGAATCAGCGGATGTCGCGCACGTTGTCAGTACCATCGAGCCCTAACGAGCGAACTCGAGATGGCGCCGTGTCATTAAAACGCATCAAACGTGTAAAACGCGTCAAACGTCCGCTTTTCTGCTAGAATTAACGCAGCGGCTAGTGCTTTGATCCGGTCGCCCAATATTCGAGATCTCAAGGGAAACACCAAATATGGCGATCCAAGAAATTGAAGCAGCGGCCCCCTCACCTGCGGTTAAGTTCAGTCCGCGCCGGATCGGCCACGCCAATATATATATCGGCGATCGCGACCGTTCAGTCGCGTTCTACCGCGATCTCTGCGGCTTCGAAATTGTTGGAACGAGCAAAACTTCCGCATTTCTGTCGAACGGAAACTCCCACCATGATTTCGGCCTATGCCAGGCTGATGGGAAGCCACGGATCGGCGCCGACGGCAAAGTTAAATCGGTCGATAATTGGAAGGGGCCGGGCAGCCTCAATCACATCGGCTGGGAAACCGACAACCAGGCGCATTTGGCAGCGGCCTACCAACGTGCGCTTGAGAATGATGTCGAGATCAAGCGCAGCCTGTATCACGGCGGCTCGTGGGCGCTCTACCTGTTCGATCCCGAGGGCAACTATCACGAGTTTTATGCGGATGCGACACTTGCCTGGCGCGAGATATTCAACGGCGGTGACGTAAGTTCAATAACCTCGCACTGGGACCCCTCTATCGAGAACTCAGACGCAACGCCGCTTTGGGACCCTGATCCCGAATGGGTGGCAGTCGACGGGGCCGCATTTCATCCGCTGCGCGCCAGCCGCACGCTGTTTTATGTCGACGACATGCCAATGATGGTCGACTGGTTTGAAAGCGTCGCCGGCTTCGAACTCGCACATTGCGCCGATGACGACAGCTACGCTTACTTCGCCGGCGCGGCTCGCCAAACCGGATTCGACATCGCCCTGCTACGCC
>CAUZWH010000505.1:0-2707 GCA_963583675.1 Alphaproteobacteria bacterium | reverse complement strand
GGGTGTCTGCGGGGCGCGATCGATCCGGGGATTCTTACAGAACTCGACGAGTCCGTCCGCGACGAGGTTCTCCACTTTCTTGCGCCGCAGGAAGTCGCCGAGGCCGTTACCGAACTTGACACCGATGATGCGGTCGAACTCCTAGAAGATCTCAACGCCGACGAGCAGCGCGAAGTTCTGGCCGCGGTCCCGGTGGAAGAAAGAGCAGCGGTCGAGGAGGGGCTGGGTTATGCCGAGGATTCGGCTGGTCGGCTCATGCAGCGCGATTTCGTCGCTGTACCGCAATACTGGAACGTCGGTCAAATCATCGATTATCTCCGCGACGCCGACGACCTGCCCGACGAGTTTTTCGAAATCTTCGTGGTCGACCCCGGCCACCATCCGGTCGGTGCCGTACCGTTGAGCCGGGCGATGCGTTCTCAGCGTCCTGTGCTAGTCGCCGACATCATGAATGATCAGCCCAAGATGATTCGGGTCGATACCGACCAAGAAGACGTTGCGCATATTTTTAGCCAGTACGATCTGGCGTCGGCGCCGGTCACCGATGCGGCCGCGCGCATTGTTGGTGTCATCATGGTTGACGACGTGGTGGACGTTATCAACGAGGAAAACGAGGAAGATCTAATGCGGTTGGGCGGTGTCCAACAGGACGACTTTTATACGTCGGTCATCCACACAACGCGCACACGCTTTTCATGGCTCGCGGTCAATCTCGTAACTGCTATCGCTGCTTCGAGTGTGATCGCATTGTTTGATGCCACGATTGAGGAGATCGTCGCTTTGGCTGTCCTGATGCCCATTGTTGCGTCGATGGGGGGTAATGCTGGAACGCAGACGCTCACAGTTGCCGTCCGTGCTTTGGCAACACGTGAATTGACGCGGACCAATACGCTGCGCCTGATCAACAAAGAAGCGCTCGTGGGCGTGTTGAACGGCGTGCTCTTTGCCATCTTGATCGGTGTGGTTGCCACGCTTTGGTTTGGCAACCCCCCACTCGGATTGGTGCTGGCGGCTGCCATGGTTATCAACCTTGTCGTTGCGGGGCTGTGCGGAATCCTGATACCCCTGGGTCTTGATCGGGCCGGCGTCGATCCAGCCTTGGCGGCCACCGTGTTTCTCACCACCATTACCGACGTCGTTGGGTTTTTTGCGTTTCTCGGGCTCGCGGCCTGGTTGCTGCTTTAGGAGGCTTCATGAGTGATCTCACGCTCTTTAGCGCGGACGATGCGAACCGGATCGGCGAAGGACATTTACCGGGCTTGATTGGCCTTGAATTCAAGGAGATTGAACACGGGCGTGTGGTAGCCGAGCTCGCGGTGGAGAAACGACACAAAACACCTCATGATTTTCTGCATGCCGCCACCGTCACCGCGTTGGCCGACACGGCGGCGGGTTACGGCACACTTGCGTCGCTGCCCAAAGGTGCCATGAGCTTCACGACAATTGACTTGCAGTGCAATTTTGTCGGCACGGCCCGGGAGGGGACGATCCGCACGGAGGCGATCCTACGCCATGGCGGACGCAGCACGCAGGTTTGGGACGCTGAAGTCACCAACGACGCCGGGAAAATAATTGCCATGTTTCGGTGTACGCAAATGATTCTCTGGCCCAAATGATGCTCTAGTCAAAAGTAATTTAGACGTACAGCCGGCCGTCTCACGGTGCCAACTCCAATACACGCTAACCCCGACTACGCCGCGCGCGTCCACGAGAGCTTCGGCCGCCAAGCCTTCATGGAGTTTCTCGGAGCTTCGGTCGACGAGGTCAGCCCGGGGCGGTGTGTTCTGAGAATTCCGCACAAAGCGGAACTTGATCAACACGAAGGCGATTTTCACGGCGGCGCGATAGCGATTTTGGCCGATACGGCCGTAGGCTACGCGGCCTTCTCACTGGCGCCAGCCGAAGCATCGATCCTCACAGTAGAGTTCAAGATCAACTATTTGACCGGCGCGCGGGGCGAATACCTAGTCGCAGAGGGCGAGGTGATACGCGCGGGTAAATCGCTCACCGTGTGCGAGGGCCGGGTGTACAGCGAAACCGAGGGGCAGCGGTCACATTGCGCCGTGATCTTGGGCACGCTGATGTACCTACCCGGCCGGGCCGACACGCAACACGTCCGGCGTCCGGCGACCCAACGTCGTTCAATATATCAGACAGAATCGACTCGGTTACAGGTTCAACCGGCCACGGACGACTTCGCCGATCACGTCGCGGGTGTGCTGGCGCGCCAGCCATTTCCAAGCGGCCTGGGATTGCAGTTAGAAAACGTTGAGCCCGGTTATTCCGTGTGTCGTGTGCCACACCGCGCCGACCTCACACAGCAACACGGTTTTTTCCATGGCGGCATGGTCGCCACGATTGCTGATACGGCGATGGGCGCAGCGGCAGGGTCGCTCGTGCCTCGTGGCAGTACGCCGCTGACCGCCGAGTTCAAACTCAACCTCATGGCGCCGGGAGATGGACGTTCGCTTAGAGCGTATGGTTATGTGGTCAGGCCGGGCCGCACGTTATCGATCTGCCGTGCCGACGTGACGACGCTCGACGCTGAAGGCACTGAGTATCTCTGCGCCTCAGCAATGGATACTTTAGTCCCTGTAGCGTATTGAGGGTTGATTCCGATGATTCGTATCCTCTTCGCAACGCCACAACGAATGAGTAGGATTTTCTACTTTCCGGCGAGGTTTCAACGATGATTCCCAACCGATAT
>CAUZWH010000504.1:0-2715 GCA_963583675.1 Alphaproteobacteria bacterium | reverse complement strand
GGCGAAATCGATTACGCGGCGCTCGATATTCTGAGTATTGGGCCCGGTTCGCCGCACGCGATCACCGAGTGCTACATCAAGCCCTATGCCTGTTGTCGCCACATCCACTCGCCGATCGATGCGGTCCTAGACATGCGGTTGCGCGACGGTCTGACCGCCGACGCAGTGCGGTCGATCCAGATCGGAACCTATCGGGTGGCGACGGCGCATGACTTGCGCGAGTGGGAGAGCTTTACCACCGCGCAAATGAGCATTCCGTTCGTCGTCGCTTCGGCGCTGCGTCACGGCGAGATAGATCTCGATCACTTCTCCAAAGAATGCCGTGAGGACTCCGAGACGGCTGCGCTCGCCGATCGCATTTCAGTATCGGTGGATGCGGCGTGCGACGACGACTATCCGCGCACGCGCTCGGCGATGGTCACCGCCGAAACGACCGATGGCCGTCGCATCGAGCGGCGGGTCGACGAACCGCTGGGGTCACCGGCCAATCAAGTCGACGATGACGCCCTGCTCGGCAAGTTCTTAAAGCTGGCCGACCCGGTGTTGGGAACGGCGAGCGCGACGCGGGTGGCCGATACCGTGATGTCGTTGGAGGTGTTGGACGATATTCGCCCGATGGTCGAGGCTCTCGCTCGACCTCTCTGACACGTTCGCGGCGTTATTAGTTGGCGCGGGCGGCGTGCTGGCGTGAAATCAGGCGGAAAACATTCACCGACTTCCAGGGAAATCCGCGCCGATCGATGATGCCATCCGGGCGCCAAAGCATGAACCCAACATAGAGCCCGCCGAACAGCATCATCTTGGTTTCCGGCGCGTTCACGTTGAGGCCGGCGCCGATATAGTCGCTGACCCAATTGAGGATGTGCGGGCCGAAAACGATTATGAAGGCGCCAACATAGACACCCCAAAACCTGGTGTAGCCGCCGATTACAGGCGCTAACAGCACCAGCACAGAGAACGGGATTTGGAAGTTATCGGGCCGAATGATGCCAATGTTATGGGCGTACAAAGCGCCGCCGAGTCCAGCGATCGCGCCACCAATAACCCACGACAACATCTTAACCCGGCGTAGATTGACGCCCATCGCCTCGGCGATACGCTCATCGTCGAACGTCGCGCGGAAGCTGCGGCCGAGATAAGACATCTCGAAACGCCATAGGAAGAACGATACGAGAGCGACGACGATGATCAGGATCCAAAGATCATCAATGGGTTCCCATATGTGGATCGGTAGAATTTCGTCGATCATCTTAATGCCGACGATGCCCAGGGTGCCGCCAACGAAGTCGACGTTGCGCCAGACAACCGCCAAGGCTTCGTTGAAGGCAAACGTGGCGATGGCCAGGTACATGCCGAATAAGCGGAAGGAGACCACGTAAGTGAGGAAAAGGCCGCCAACGACGCCGCCGAGCATGCCCGCAAACAAACCCAGCAGCGGCGGCAGCCCCCAGGTGTAGCTGATGGTCGCCGTCGCATAGGCGCCAATCCCGGCGAGCGCGCCATGGGCCATCGAAAGTTGGCCCGACATCATCGTCACGTAGCAACCGAGCGCGATGATCAGGAATACGCCGTATTCCAGCAGGATATCGTGGACCAGGAAGAGAAAGAGTTCGAATTCCTCCACGGCTTACACCTTGAACTCGACCCGCGCTTGCTCACCGAACAGCCCGGACGGTCTGAATATCAACACCAGGAACAACGTAGAATAGGCGACGAGATCGCGAACCTCAGAGCCGATATATCCGATGGTTAGGGCCTCCAGCACGCCGAGCATAAGACCGGTGATCAACGAGCCAGGAATGTTTCCCGCGCCCGCGACGATCACGATTACCAGGCCTTTGAGCCCCAAGAACTGGCTGCCGACATGGATGTAGATCGATTGATAGTAGATCGCGTAGAGGATGCCGACTGCGCCGCCGACCACCGAAGCAATGGCAAAGCTGTAGATCGCCACCTTCCTCAGATTGATCCCCATCGTCTCGGCAATGAGCGGACTTTGAGCGACGGCCCGGATCGCCATACCCATCTTGGTTCGATAGATGAGTAAAAGCAGTCCGATCATCAGGACCAAACCGATCGAGAATATTCCCAATTGGAGCAGCGACACGCGCGCGCCCTCGAAAAGGTAGAAATAAGTATGCTCGAAGGGTGACGGGAACGGGACCGGGCGGGCGGGGATATCTTTGTATTGGCGCATCGCGTGTTCGATCACGATGGCCATGCCGAAGGTCGCGATAATCACCGCCCATGGGTTATTGCGAATCGGTCGCACGGCAACCCGCTCGACCAAAAGCCCGGTCAGGGTAGCGACGGCCAGCCCAAGAACAACAGCAACCGCAAAGTCTATACCAAGTTTTTCGTGCGCAATAAGCACCGTATAGGCGCCGATCATGACCACGGTGCCATGCGCGAATGTGAGGATGTTCATCACGCCAAAAATAAGATTGTAGCCCAACGCGATCAGCGCATAGATCGCACCAAGCGACAGTCCGTTTATGAGTTGTTGGATGAACGCTTCCATCCGTGTGTCTCCCCCACGCCTGTTCTAGCGCTGAGCGGCCGTAAAAAAAAGAGCAAATAGTTGGCTGAAAAACCTAAGCTGCAAAGAAAGGGCCAGCCGACTGGCTGGCCCTTCGCTGTTCGATAGCGTTGATCGATTACGAACCAGCACCCCAGTAACCGGGCGGGATCGTAATAAGTTTCTCGTTCGCATCA
>CAUZWH010000503.1:0-2722 GCA_963583675.1 Alphaproteobacteria bacterium | reverse complement strand
TGGTTATAAGCGCGCCGCGTCAACTCCGGGAAAATAATGGCACACCACAAATCAGCGATTAAGCGCATGCGCCGAACACTGCGGCGGACCGAAATTAATAAAACCCGACGGACCCGTATCCGCTCGAGTATTAAAAAGGTCGAATCGGCGGTAGTTGCAGGCGATGCCGGCGCTGCCAAAGAGGCGCTCCAAGCGGTTCAGCCGGTTTTGATGAGCGGCGTTGGCCGGGGCATCGTTAAGAAGAATACAGCGTCGCGAAAACTGTCTCGGCTCTCGGCTCAGATTAAGACCCTTTCCTAAGCTGGTTTCTTAAGTTAGCGGCGCAACCACCTGCGCTGCGCCAAGTGTTTCCGCCGTGACTTGGCGGTCACCGAGAGTCGCCCAACGGCGACAGTTAAGAAAAAAACCAAACGTTCCCCTTTCGGTCTGGTTGCATGCGGGTGATGTCCGCATTACTGTGGATATCTCAGCGTCGTGTACCCAGATTAAGTATATCTAAAGTAAAAACCAAGTAATTGGTCGGCGTCGGCTGTCCTCCGGCGATCGGAGAAGTGCGTGTGTTCACAAATAATACTAAGAAAAGTAGTCGAGACAAAAAACCAAACTGAGATTAGAAATAAAAAACGATATTCGGCAAAACGATATCACCGGGAACGTTGCGGGTACCGGGCGTCGTTGGGAGGGTTACATGAGTTCGCTTTCCGTCTTTTCCATACATCTTTCCTCTGCTAACGAACGGTCGCTGCCTTAAACGCGCGGCTCGTTACGGCACATGCCTTACGCCGGCGATGTGACGCCCGACGATGCATGGCGGAGGCTTGAAGAGGATCCGCGCGCCGTACTGATCGACGTCAGGACTGACGCTGAGTGGGCCTATGTTGGCAGTCCCGATCTCTCGAAGCTCGGCAAGGTGATCGTGCGTTTGTCGTGGCAGGAGTTTCCCGGGATGGAGATAAACCCAAACTTCGTGGACCAGCTTAACGCCGCGGGCGCTGAGAAAGATCAAACGTTGTTCTTCATATGCCGTTCCGGCGCCCGCTCAAAATCGGCCGCTCTGGCCATGACGGAAGCCGGTTTTCCCCGATGCCATAACGTGGCTGAGGGATTTGAAGGTGATCGCGACAGTGGCGGGCATCGTGGCATGGTGAATGGCTGGAAACAGCGCAGATTGCCCTGGTTGCAGGGCTGACTATGGTGGCCGGGAAAATGGATCAAAGCGCGATTAGCGATGCATGGGAGAGCGTCCGTTCCGGCTTACGGAACGAACTCGGGGATGCGACCTTTAACAGCTGGTTGAAATCGATGTCGTTATTGGAGTGCAGCGGCAGCCAGGTCACTATTGGAGTGCCGACCCGCTTTGTCCGCGATTGGGTAACCTCTCACTATGCCGAGCGCATTTTGAAATTGTGGCGAGCAGTGGACAGCGACATTCGCTCGGTTGACATCCGGGTTGATGCCAGAACCGTTCGCCGCCCTCGCGACGAGGTGGATGCCAACGAAAAGTTGGAGCGTACCTCTGAGGACTCGCGCCAAGCGACGGGTTCCGGCAGCCGAACGATGTGGCACGAGGATATGAGCGCGCCGCTTGACCCCCGCTTTCGGTTTGAAAGCTTCGTGGTCGGCAAGCCCAACGAACTGGCCTATGCAGCAGCTCGCCGTGTGGCTGAAACACCGAGCGTGCCGTTCAATCCGTTGTTCATTTACGGCGGCGTGGGATTAGGCAAGACCCATCTAATGCACGCCATCGCCTGGCAAATTTCCGAAGCATATCCGGACCGTCGGGTTGTTTATCTATCGGCCGAAAAGTTTATGTATCAGTTTGTGCGGGCGTTGCGTTTCAAAGACGTAATGGCGTTCAAACAGCAGTTTCGTTCGGTCGATGTGTTGATGATCGACGATGTGCAATTCATTAGCGGCAAGGACTCAACCCAGGAGGAGTTCTTCCACACATTCAACGCCCTCGTGGATCAGAATCGGCAAATTGTTATTTCCGGTGACCGTTCGCCTTCGGATCTTGATGGTATGGAGGAGCGTATGCGATCGCGGCTCGGGTGGGGCCTGGTCGCGGATATCCACGCAACCGACTACGAACTCCGCCTCGGCATCCTTCAATCCAAGCTTGAGCTCGCGGGCGGCCCCGAAGTTCCTTTGCGTGTGCTTGAGTTCCTGGCTCATCGGATCACGTCGAACGTTCGTGAGCTTGAGGGGGCGCTCAACCGGGTGCTGGCCTACTCCAACCTCGTCGGCCGTTCAATCGCACTCGAAATGGCCCAAGACGTGTTGCGCGATCTCTTGCGAGCCAACGATCGCCGGATCACGATTGAGGATATCCAGAAACGGGTTGCCGAACACTACAACATTCGGTTGGCCGACATGCATTCGCCGCGGCGCGCGCGCTCGGTCGCCCGTCCGCGTCAGGTTGCGATGTATCTTGCCAAGCAATTGACAACTCGCTCGTTGCCTGAGATCGGCCGCAAATTTGGCGGTCGAGACCACACAACGGTGATGCACGCCGTTCGTAAGATTGATGAACTACGCGCTGCCGATCCAGAATTGTCGGAAGATATCGATCTTCTTAAGCGTATGCTCGAAATCTAGAATTTGTGCTGGCACTTGCCGGTATCAGCTATTTGGCTGCGGGCGCCGAGCGTGTCGTAAAAGATTTGTTGTAACGGTCTGTAAATAAACAAAAAACTAGGTTCCTACCGCTACGCGATAAGGG
>CAUZWH010000502.1:0-2724 GCA_963583675.1 Alphaproteobacteria bacterium | reverse complement strand
CAGTACGAGTGGACGGAGTGGATACGATAGAAACAAGTTTTCCCGGCTTCGCCGCTCTCATGCAGGAACTCGGCGCCAATATTCAGCGTGCCAGCCAATGATCATCGCAATCGACGGACCGGCGGCATCGGGAAAGGGGACGCTGGCGCGGCGGTTGGCCGCCGAATACGCGCTGGCTTACCTCGATACCGGGTTGCTGTATCGAGCGGTTGCCAAGCGCTTAGTCGACGACGGCGTCGATCCGGCAAATGAAGCTGCTGCCATCGCCGCCGCACAATCCCTCGGCCTATCCGACCTCGAAGCGTCTGACCTGCGCAGCGAGATAATCGGCGAAATCGCCTCCAGGATCGCACCACTCGCCGCGGTTCGCACTGAGCTAGTACGTTTCCAGCGAAATTTTGCGCATAACCCTCCAAACGGCGAAGGCGGGGCGGTGCTCGACGGCCGCGACATCGGCACTGTCATCTGCCCCGACGCCGATGTGAAGTTCTATATCGTCGCAGCGATTGAAGAACGTGCCCGACGGCGCCACGCTGAATTACGCGAGCGCGGCTACGCAATCGAGCTCGGTGACGTGACCGATGAGCTGCGACGCCGCGACACACGCGACAGCGAACGTTCGGTATCGCCACTCAGACAAGCGCCCGGGGCCCACTTGCTAGACACCTCGAATTTGTCTATAGACAGCGCTTTCGCGAAAGCGAAGGCGTTAATTAGCAAGCATTTTGCTGAGTTTAAGCCGCGCGTGACGACAGTGCATCGGCCTATGGATGCTGAGGCACGGCGCAGTTCGGGCGAACACGAACGCACGCGGCTCGAAAAACGACGAAAGACCCGCAAGGAGACCACATGAGCGAACAGTCCGTCGCCGATGAAACTGACGTAGTCCCAGCCATCGACAAAGAGAATTTCGCAGCACTGTTGGAGGAATCCTACGGCTCCACCGAAAACCTCGAAGGCACGGTGATCGCTGGCTGGGTCATCGCAATCGAAAATGACATGGCCGTTATCGATGTCGGACTCAAGGCAGAGGGGCGAGTTTCACTTCGCGAGTTCGCAATGCCGGGACAAGCGGCGGAAATCAAAATCGGTGATCGGGTAGAGGTCTACCTTGAACGCATGGAGAACATGCACGGCGAGGCGGCCCTAAGCCGCGAGAAAGCACGCCGCGAGGAAGCCTGGGTGGTGCTTGAAGAAGCGTTCGAGAAAAATGAACGCGTTCAGGGCAATATCTTTGGCCGCGTCAAAGGCGGTTTCACCGTCGACTTGTCCGGCGCCGTCGCTTTTTTACCAGGCAGCCAGGTCGATATCCGACCGGTGCGCGATATCGGTCCCTTAATGGGCGCACCGCAAGAGTTTCAGATTCTTAAGATGGACCGTCGCCGCGGGAATATCGTTGTCTCGCGGCGAGCAGTTCTTGAAGAAACGCGGGCCGAGGCCCGTACCGGCCTGGTTTCGAACCTGCACGAAGGCCAGGTGCTCGACGGGATCGTCAAGAATATCACTGACTACGGCGCCTTCGTCGATCTAGGCGGCATCGATGGCCTGCTTCATGTCACCGATATCGCCTGGCGACGTATCAACCATCCGACCGAAGTGTTGAACATCGGCGAGACGGTCAAAGTTCAAGTCATTCGTGTGAATCCAGAAACCCAACGCATTTCGCTTGGGATGAAACAGCTTGAAGCCGATCCTTGGGAGGGCGTCGCTGCCAAATACCCGGTGGATACACGGCTTACCGGACGAGTTACGAACATCACCGATTACGGTGCTTTCGTTGAGCTCGAACCCGGTGTTGAAGGCCTTGTCCACGTTTCCGAGATGAGCTGGACAAAGAAGAACGTCCACCCGGGGAAAATCGTCTCGACGAGTCAAGAAGTCGAGGTGATGGTGCTCGACGTTGATCCGGTCAAACGCCGCATCAGCCTCGGACTGAAACAGATCTCCGACAACCCATGGACAGCGTTTATCGATAGTAACCCTGTGGGTGCCGAGGTCGAGGGCGAGATCAAAAGCATTACTGAATTTGGGCTATTCATCGGCCTGGAGGGCGAAATTGACGGCATGGTCCATCTGTCCGATCTTGATTGGAGCCGCGCCGGTGATGAGGTTATTTCCGAGTTCACCAAGGGCGACATGGTTAAAGCCAAGGTGCTCGACGTCGACATTGATAAAGAGCGAATCAGTCTCGGCATCAAGCAACTCGGCGAAGACCCGTATCAGTCGATCGATAACTTGAAGCGAGGCGACACAGTGACGTGCACAGTCGCCGGCGTCCGCGATAACGGGATCGAGGTTTCCGTCGTTGCAGGCCCGGTCGGGTTTATCCGCCGCGCCGATCTTGCGCGCGAACGCTCTGAGCAGCGCCCGGATCGCTTCACGGTCGGCGACAAGGTAGACGCGATGGTCAGCTCGTTCGACCGCAATACGCGCAAACTCACCCTGTCGATAAAGGCGCTTGAGGCCGCTGATGAGAAGGCTGCTATGGCCCAGTATGGGTCGGCCGACAGTGGCGCCAGCCTTGGCGATATCCTCGGCGCCGCCATAGCACAGCAAGAACAAGACGCTGCCAAGGATCGGGATGACCCATCGGGTGGTGAGGCAGCCGACGAGCCCCAAAGTGCCGACGAAGCCGCGGGCGCCGATGAGACTGCTCCGGTACCCGTCGAAGCAGCTGAAGCTGATGTGGCCGAAGCGGAGCCTGTCGCCGAGGCGATCGGTGGT
>CAUZWH010000501.1:0-2738 GCA_963583675.1 Alphaproteobacteria bacterium | reverse complement strand
GTCCGAAAAATTCTCGCACATCTTGAATTGGATTGGACCGATCAGGTCTTGGATCACACGCAGCAAGCACGCCACAACCGCATCGCGACGCCAAGCTATGTCGACGTAATGCAGCCAATCAACGCTCGTGCAATCGGACGATGGCGTAATTACCGTGAGCAACTAATTCCGGTGGACGTGGAATCCAGTATTTCCTAGAATCAAATCTTAGGCTTGTGGGCGATCTGGGAGGACGCGGTCTATAGGCCGGAAACAGGTGGGAGTTTCCGTTGTACCGCTTAATGCGCTGTGCTGCCGTCGTCCTCTCCGTACTCGTGATCACCATAGCGCTCGGTGACGCGGCTAACGCGCGCCGCTATGCGTCGGTCATTATCGATGCCGACACCGGCGAGGTGGTCTACGAACGGCAAGCCAACGCCCCGCGCATCCCGGCATCTTTGGTAAAGATGATGACGCTTTACATGACGTTCGAGGCACTCGCGTCGGGCAAGCTAAAAATGAACCAACAACTGCGCGTGTCGAAGACGGCAGCGGGGCGTTCGCCCACGAAGCTTGGGCTCAAGGCGGGAAGCACCATCAAAGTTGAGGATGCGATCCTCAGCCTGATCACCAAATCCGCGAATGATTCGGCCACAGTGCTGGCCGAAGCCTTGAGCAGTAACGAGCCCAAATTCGCGCGGGCAATGACGATACGGGGCCGAAAATTAGGGATGAAACGAACCAGTTTCCGAAATGCGTCGGGCCTTCCGAATCGGCGTCAACGCTCAACAGCATTTGATATGGCAGTTCTGGCGCGGGCCCTGATTCGCGATTTTCCGCAACATTACCACTACTTTGCAACGCAAAAATTCCGCTACGGGAAGAAGGTTTACAAAAATCACAACAAGCTACTGACAAGCTACGTTGGCGCGGACGGCATCAAAACTGGTTACACCCGCGCATCGGGTTTCAATGTGGCGATTTCCGCCAAGCGCAATAATCGGCGCTTAATCGGGATCATCATAGGTGGACGCAGCGGCCGGTCGCGTGATCAGCACACGACCAAACTGCTCAACGAAGCCTTCGCAAAACTGGACAAGCCGGCAAAAGTGGCCGCAACACCCCCTTCAATCGAGCCTCCAACTCTCCAAGGATCGAAACAATCACGCATTGCCGGCGGCAACTGGGCGATCCAAGTCGGCGCATTTCAACGAATTGCAGCCGCTCGCCAACAAATCCACCGAGCCGCGAGCGCTGTTCCATCCTTGCTGCTTGGTCGTCAGGTATCGATAATTGCGGTGAACGACAACGGTCGTGACCTTTATCGTGCGCGCCTTACCGGGGTCACCGAAGGGGTCGCCCACGAGGCGTGCGCCGTTCTTCGAGAACGTGAGTTTGACTGTGTTCCGGTGCCCCCCAAAAGCCCTGCGATTAACTAGCCAATTTCGCTGCTTATTTGGCGCGTCACATCGTACAATCGAGCTAGATACTGACCGCCAATCGCTAGTACTGCTGGAGGATCCGTCGTGAGCCGCAATGCAACCAAATACCCGGTTACGCAGCAACAGATCGAACAATACGATGCCGACGGCATCCTTCTCCTCAAGGATGTATTCGACCCTGGCTGGGTTGAAAAGATGCGCGTCGCGGTCGACGAGGTGCTCGACAAACCCGGCCCTCAAAGCATGGACATCAATGACGACGGTGATGGACGCTTTACATTCGATACCTGGATCTGGACCTACAACGACCGCTTTCGTGAGGTTGTCTTCTCGGCTCCCTGGGCTGGGCTCGCCGCCGATATCTTGAACGCAAAACGAGTAAATCTCGTATTTGATTTTATCTCCGTGAAGGAACCGCACACATCGCAGCCGGCGGTTTGGCATCAAGACGCACCAGGCAACCCGGTTGAAGGGCCCCAGGCAGGCACCTTTTGGGTTTCACTTGATCACGTCACCGCCGAGAGCGGGGCGGTACGCTATGTTCGAGGCTCGCACAAATGGGGCCGCCGGTTCGAGCCGGTTGGCTCGAACGATGTTTACGAGCACGAACTCTATGCGGGACGGGCACCCGATACGATTCGGCCAAATGATCTCGAGGAAATGCCCAATATCGATGCAATCGTAAAAGCGACGGATATCTTGAGTTTCGAGACCGGCCCAGGTGACGTCATCGTGCATGATGTTCTAACCATCCATTCGTCCCCCGGTAACAATTCAGCCCGACGCCGACGCGCCCTCGGGCTACGCTTCGCTGGCGAACAGGCGACCTACGCGGTTCGCGAAACCAAGCTCAATATCCGGCCGTTGGTGGATCCCAGACTGGCGCATGGGGACCCTTTCCCAGCCGAACCCGACCACCCGGTATTCCCGCAGGTCTGGCCCTCCGCGGCCTAGCAATGGCGGCGTTGTCGGTGTCGTGAGGTTTGCGCGGGTTTGCATCATACCAAACCGGCGGCATAATGCCGCATTGGCAACTGAGATCGGCAGATGGTCACAATTAACGACGAACTAATTCAGCAATACCGTGACGATGGCGTTGTTCGGATCGACAACGCGTTTGAGGCGGATTGGATTGAAAAAATGCGTGTGGCGGCGGATCAGGCCCTTGATCACCCCGGCGAGTACACAATGGACATAGATCGCGACAAACCAGGCCGCTACGTTTTCGACACTTGGCTGTGGCCGGTATTTCCGAGCTTCAAGGAGATTGTATTCGACTCACCCGCGGCCGCGATCGGCGCGGGCATCATGGTCGCC
>CAUZWH010000500.1:0-2746 GCA_963583675.1 Alphaproteobacteria bacterium | reverse complement strand
TGATCCCCGACAGGCGCGCGGCGGCGCCAAGTGTTCGCGGCCGCATGGTGCTAAGTGTGCCGGAGATCTCGTTCGAAAGGCCGGCAATCGCCCCATAATCGATATCGTCCGGTAGGACCAGTGATTCATCACGTCTGAAGGCGCGAATGTCGGCTTCCTGGCGTTTGAGATAACTCGCGTACTGGGCATCAATTTCTAGTTGATCTGCGACGTCTGCTCGAACTTCAGCCAAGGCGGGCCACACCTTCATCAGATCACAAAATCCAATAGATGGATACGCGAGCAAGTCTGCCGCCGATCGACGAACGCCATCAAGATTTACAGAAAGCCCGTGGCGGCGTGCTTCGTTCGGACTCAACGAGAGTGCAGCAATTTGAGCGCGTGCGACTTCGAGAAGCGTCAACTTGTGGGCAAACACCTCGGCGCGATCGTCACCGACACATCCAGCCGCAAGTCCACGCGCGGTTAGACGCTGATCGGCATTGTCCGCACGTAGCGAAAGGCGGTACTCCGCCCGCGAGGTAAACATACGATAGGGTTCGCGGGTTCCCCGCGTTACCAGATCGTCAATTAATACACCGACATAACCCTCGGCACGGTCCAGTACGAATTCGCCTTGATCCGCAATTGCGTTCGCTGCATTGACCCCAGCCATCAGGCCCTGAGCGGCCGCCTCTTCATAACCAGTCGTCCCGTTTATCTGCCCCGCCAGGTAGAGCCCCCGAATACGCTTGGTCTCCAACGTAGCGCGGAGTTCCCGCGGATCTACAAAGTCGTACTCGATCGCATATCCCGGACGTAAAATTTTCGCCTGCTCGAGACCAGGTATAAGAGCGACAAATTCACGCTGAACTTCACGCGGTAGCGATGTCGAAATCCCATTGGGATAGACGGTGTCGTCGTTGAGCCCTTCCGGCTCCAGAAAAATATTATGGCTATCACGCTCGCTGAAGCGAACAATTTTATCCTCAATCGAGGGGCAATAACGGGGACCGATACTCTCTATTTGGCCGCTGTACATTGGCGAACGGTGAAGATTTTTGCGGATTACGTCGTGTACCGCCGACGTCGTCTGCGTAACGTGACAGGGCACCTGCGGTGTGGTGATGGTATCGGTAAGGTAGGAAAACGGTATCGGGGGATCGTCTCCGGGTTGTTCGACGAGAGCGCCCCAGTCGATTGTGCGCCCATCAATGCGCGGCGGCGTCCCGGTTTTCAGACGACCCAATTGAAACCCCGCTCGCGCCAGCGTTACTGAGAGCCCTACCGCCGGCGCTTCATTCACCCGGCCCGCCGCAATCCGCTCTTCGCCAATGTGTATCAATCCACGTAGAAAGGTTCCCGTCGTTAGAACCACGGCGCCGCAAGCCACGACCGATCCATCGTTGAGCATGACACCTGTTATTTTGCCATTCTCGACAACCAAGTCTTCGACGCCGGCTTGGTGGGTGTTAAGGCCGCAGGTCTCGGCGATCTCTTGCTGCATGGCCTGCCGATACAGGGCTCGATCCGCCTGGGCGCGTGGGCCACGTACCGCTGGTCCTTTACGTCGATTGAGCATTCTGAACTGAATACCTGCCCGATCGATAACTCGTCCCATCAACCCATCAAGGGCATCTATTTCACGAACGAGATGGCCCTTGGCGAGTCCGCCAATCGCCGGATTGCAAGACATTTCGCCGATCGTCGAGAGTTTGTGCGTGACCAACAGCGTGTTCGCGCCGACACGTGCCGCCGCCGCTGCCGCTTCGCATCCCGCATGGCCGCCCCCAACGACCACAACATCAAAGCCGCGCGCAAGATTTGTAGGATATCTAGACATGTCGATGCAATTTAGTGGAAAGATTCAGATTTGTGGAACGGCAAATTCATCGTCCAAATTTTTCAGCCGCCGACGCATCGCGAGCAAGCAATGCAGCCATCAATACTCTCAGTCACCATCGAGAATTCAGCACCGAATCCACTGGCTCAAGTTCCAGAATCGGCTGGTCCATCGCGCCGCCCCTACCCTCAGCAATGGGTCCAGTGTCTCCAAAGTTCAGGTCCCTGGGATACGCACACGGACAACAATTTCGTTGCCGTCCAAATGTGTTTCACGTGAAACAATCGGCTATTTACCGATACAGAAATCAGCAAACACCACATCTAGTATGTCCTCGATATCGACGCGACCTGTAATTCGTCCTAGCGACCGCACCGCGAGTCGCAAATCTTCGGCAGCCAATTCGATCGGCACCTTATTGGCCAGCTGATCGCGCGCCCTCTCCAGGCCATCTACGCAGCACGCTAAAGCTTGGCGATGGCGTTGCCTGGTGATAACTGGCGCCGCTGATGGCGTGTATCTAGAGCCAATCACTTCAATGAGTCGATCCATGAGCACATCGATATTTTCCCCGGTGCGCGCGCTAACGCCGATCACTGATCGCCCTTCAATTTGCACACCTTCCACCAGCTTATGGAGATCAATCTTATTGACCACCACGATGGTCGAATCATCGATGAGATCGGTGGTGTGCGGATCGGGAAGATCGAGCCTTTCCATGGAGAATATGGCAAGCTTAAGATCTGCATTACGAGCGCTCTCCCGGGTGCGGCCAACCCCTTGGGATTCGACGTCGTCGGTCGCGTCACGCAACCCAGCCGTATCCGCCAGCGTTATCGGAAACCCGCCGACATCAAGCCTCACCTCAATGACATCACGGGTAGTGCCCGCGGTCGCAGCGATTATTGCCGCATCTCGTTGCGC
>CAUZWH010000499.1:0-2753 GCA_963583675.1 Alphaproteobacteria bacterium | reverse complement strand
ATGACCGGCAAGATCTGATCGATCTCTGCATCACGATCGGCAACTTGCCCGACTATTCCGGGCATGAACGCGCCTCAGGCGAGGCCGTCGCCAACTGGCTGCTCGACGCCGGCATCGAAGCCTGGCTCCAATACCTTTCCGAGGACAGCGTTAACGCGGTGGGTGTATTGCGCGGCGTCGACGGTCGAAACGGCAACGGCCGGTCGCTAATTTTCAACGCCCATATCGATACACAGGGCGGCGTTCCGGCGGGCGGCGAGGAAGCCGAGCAACGGATCCGCGGTGCTTGGCTGGACGGCGACCTGCTCTACGGTCAGGGCCTGGCCAACGACAAGGCCCAACTGGCTGCCGAGATGCTGGCGATGCGGGCTATCAAGAAAGCAGGGGTCCACCTAACCGCCGACTTGTTCGTCACCGGCGTCGCGCAAGAGACATCCGCGCCGTTCGACACCGAGCCGTCATTTTCGACTTGGTCGGGCGTCGGACCGAAGATCAGTCAGATACGTGAGGGATTTGGTTGCCGATGGTTGATCGAGCACGGCGTCGTCGCCGATTACGCCCTGGTCGGCGAGATCACCGATTTTACCGTCAGCGTCGCCCAAGCCGGCTATCTACGCTTGCGTATCGCGGTGCCGGGCACCGTCGCCTACACCCCGGCCTTGGCCCGTGGCGCAGACGGAACCGGGTCTCCCAACCCCTTTGAACGAGCCGGTCACCTCATTGTCGCGATCGAGCAATGGGCCCGAAACTACGAGCAGGAGTACCGCCACGAGTTTTGGGGCGGAACGATTATTCCCAAGGCGCAGATCTACGAAATCCAATCATCCGGGCCGGCATGGACCGAGGCCAACGATCATTGCCTGATTTTCCTCGACGTGCGTCTTGTTCCCAACGCCAAGCCCACCGAAATCCAGCACTCGCTCAAAATGGCGATGCGCGAAACCGGCATGGCCTGTGAGATCACGCCGTACGACTATAAGCGCGGCTTTATCGCCGAAGGCGCCGACCCGCTCATCGGTGCGCTCAAAGATGCCCATCAGCGCGTCTTCAACAACGAACCGGAGTTCGCGAACTCGATTGTTCTGAGCATGTGGCGCGACGCCAATGCCTTCAACGAAGCTGGCATTCCCGCAATCGGCTATGGTCCCAAATCGGAGGATCCGAAATCAGGAACCGGACTGGCTGGCTTGGCCGGCGTTCCGCGGCCGATCGCGGTGTCCGACCTGGTGGACACCGCAAAGGTTTACGCACTGACCGCCATGAACATATGCGGTATCGACACAACAGCGGTCGACACAGCAAATGAGTGACCTCGCCTGTTTCACCTGCAGCGCTATCGAGGTCTTACCCTTGCGCTCAAACCTCAGCTTCTTCTGGTGGCGGCGCTGCCGCAGTGCTCGCCGCCAGTCGCCGGTGCGAGCGCACCGCAAACGGAATGCTGCATAGGTAGGTGAAGCACATTATCGGCAGTAGCACCCAGGGATAGCTGATCAAGATTGCCGCCGAGAGCCCCACGATCAGGAGCGCCGGCAACACGTGCGCACGGCGGATACGTAGGCGTTTCAACGAAAAAGTCGGTATCCCGCTGACCATCAACACCGCCGCCACCACCAGCCACAGGGTGACCAGCTCGGGCAACCGCCATGGGGCTTCACCGATCTCAAAACTAAGCATAAGCGGCAACATCGCAAAGCCGGCCGCGCCCGGCGCCGATAGGCCGGAGAAAAAATTACTCGCCCAGGGTGGTCGATCGGGATCGTCGAGCGCCACGTTAAAGCGAGCCAGCCGCAGCCCGCAACAGGTTACGTAAGCCAGTGCTGCGATCCAGCCGAGATCCCCCATGCCATGGCCGGCCCACAGATACAACAGCAAGCCCGGGGCGACGCCAAAGGCGATGAAATCCGACAGGCTGTCGAGCTCGGCGCCAAATCGGCTTTCGCTAAGCAGCAGCCGGGCGATACGTCCGTCAATCGCATCGAGACCGGCAGCCACGACGATAGCCAGCGCGGCCCACTCCCACCGCTCTTCCAAGCTGTAGCGTATCGCCGTCATTCCGGCCGCCAGCGCCAGCACGGTAAGCACATTCGGCAGAAGGTTATTGACGGGTAGCCGGCGCAGCCCCTTGTGTGGCCGTTTCGACATTTCAGCGCGCCTCACCCTGGCGCGGACTGCCGCTAATGCGGCTATCCGCCAAAACTGTTTCGCCGGCAACGGCGCGCTGGCCGACCAGCACGAGCGGCGCCATGCCTTTGTCGAGGTAGACATCGACCCGGCTGCCGAAGCGGATCAGACCAAGCCGCTCGCCGGCGCGCACACTTTGCCCCTCCGTAAGCGTACATAGGATTCGCCGCGCAACCAATCCCGCGATTTGCACGATCGCCAACTCCTTGCCTGCCGTCGTCCGCAGGCGGATAGCCTGGCGCTCATTCTTCTCGCTGGCTTTATCGAGCGAGGCGTTGACAAACGCGCCGGGGCTATAAGCGAGGCCAATGATTTCGCCGTCGGCAGGTACGCGATTTACATGCACGTCGAACACGTTCATAAAAACCGCAACTCGCCAGCGCGGTTCAGTCCCCATTTCAAGTTCGGCGGGCGGCGGCACTTCGACCACCGATTGCACGACACCGTCAGCCGGGCTGATCACCAGTTCCGGTTCCGCCGGCGTCACCCGTATCGGATCACGAAAGAAATAGGCCACCCATAGGGTCAAGACCACGCCGATCCAACCCGCCGGACCGGCGATCCAGAACAGC
>CAUZWH010000498.1:0-2755 GCA_963583675.1 Alphaproteobacteria bacterium | reverse complement strand
AAGGGGAGGCTTCCCTGCGAAGCCTCCCCGACTCGTTTGATCCACCTATGATGCGACCCCCTCCGAAGGCGTTGTGATGAACACGGTTGTCGAAGTTCAATCCGTTCGTAAAGACTTTGAGTCTGGCATCGACGGCGATCGTTTTACTGCGGTAAAGGACGTTAGTTTCACCGTCGCTAAGAGCGAAATCGTGTGCATCTGCGGCAAGACCGGCTGCGGCAAATCGACCCTCGTTAATCTCATGCTTGGTATCGATAAGCCGACAGACGGGACCATCCGGATCGACGGTCTATCGCCCCACGATGATTTCATGGGGATGCGCGGAAAACTGGCGGTGGTTTTTCAGACCGACCGTTTGTTGCCTTGGCGTAACGTGATCGACAACGCCGCCATAGCCCTGGAGGTCGCCGGGGTGGGGAAAGAAGAACGTTACGAGGCGGCATCGAGCTGGCTTACCAAAGTTGGCCTCGGCGGTTGGGAGCAAGCCTACCCGCATCAGCTCTCCGGCGGGATGCGGCAACGCACGTCGATAGCCCGCGCTTTCGTTACCAGCCCGCAGGTTATTCTTCTGGATGAAGCCTTCGGTCATCTCGACGAAGTGACGGCCCACAAACTTCGGAAGGATTGCCTGGCCTTGATTGACGAAACTCAGGCCGCCGCAATCGTCGTAACCCACAACATTTCCGAAGCGCTAGAGATCGGAACGCGCATCTTGGTGTTAGGAAAACCGGCGCGCGTCTTATCGGTTCATGAATTGGCCGAGGCCCGCGCAGCGGACGACTGGGCAATTCAGCGCGATCGGATGCGTGAAGAAATCTTCCGCAACATCGAAATCGAATCGCAGGACTAGAATGGGCGCTGGATTGACATGAGCTCTGAAGTATCCAAGCCCGAAGCAGCCGTCGGAGAGGAGCGACTCCCGACGAACCCGACCACGCAGCGTTGGACTCGTTGGCTCGGGTCACAGCGAGATACCCTTGGAACGGTCGTCGCAATCGTTCTGATTTTGCTGTTTTGGCGGTTCGCGGGCCAGTACTTACCAACTTACATCTTTCCCACGATTCCCATCGCCATTGATACGACGATCGAGTTGCTGGGACAGCACGCGACCTACATATCGATAAGTGAAACGCTGGTACGTATTCTTGGTGGCTTCGCGGTTTCCGCCGTATTTGGGATCGCAGTCGGCGTGGTCATGGCGACCTCCCCACTGTTCAATTTCTTTGCACGCCCCCTGATCCGATTGATTATGGGTGTGCCTGCGTTGACCTGGGTGCTGCTGGGAGTGCTGTGGTTCCGCAATATGGAGGTCCGAGTCTGGTTCTTCATGTTCATCATCACGTTCCCGATCACGGCCCTCAACACCTACGACGGGGTCCGCAGCGTGTCGTACGAACTCTATCAAATGACCAAGGCGCTGCGACCGACGCAATGGGGGATGTTGAAGTTTCTCATCATACCTGCCGCGACACCGTTCATCTTCTCGGCGCTGCGTTTAAGTCTCAGTTTCGCAGGGCGCATCGCGGTATTCGCCGAAGCGATTTCCGCCGGCACCGGGATTGGTGCCGAGATGATGCTGACCAATCAACTGTTCGACACCGCCGGGCTGATTGCCTGGACGTTCATGTTGATCGTGATGCTCTCGACGATGGACGGAATCCTCGAGCTCCTCGAAAAGCGCTGGTTCAAGTGGCGCCGGGAGATGAAGGAGTAGCGACCGCGGTGTTCAGGTGGCAGCCAATGAAACGGCCATCTCAGCCGCGACGCGCGCGTTGTCGAGGACTAATGCCCGATTGCAGTCGCGCGACCGACCATCCGACAAACGGGCAAGCTCTGCCAACACAAACGGCGTGACCTCAGCTCCGACGACACCCCGAGAATCGGCATCCGCTAATGCCTCGTTGACGAAGCCCTCCAATTCTGTGGCGTCCAACGCGTAATCCGCCGGCGGCGGATTGCAGATAATGATCGCCGCCGGCGCATCCAATCGCCGATGGGCCTGCACGATCGCGGCTAATCCCTCAATATCGTCTACGCGACACTGTAGTCGCAATCCGCTCCGGGCTGTGTAGAAGGCGGGAAACTCATCACACCTGTATCCCACAATCGGAACCGACTGAGTTTCAAGAACTTCCAACGTAGCGGGTAGATCAAGGAGAACCTTCGCGCCCGCACACACGACGGCAACACGCGAGCGCCCCAATTCAACAAGATCCGCGGACACGTCGTAGCTCGATGAAGCACCTCGGTGGACGCCGCCAATGCCGCCGGTGGCAAAAACCTGAATTCCCACAGCGGCCGAGATCCTGGCCGTTGCCGCAACCGTCGTGCCGCCGTTCAGACGACCTGCGACAAGGTAGGCCAAATCACGCGCCGAACATTTGTGCACGCCATTATCTTCAGCAATGCGGCAAAGTTCGTTGTCGTTGAGCCCGACACAGATCTCACCCTCAACGACCGCAATCGTTGCCGGCACAGCACCACACCTTCGAACGATCGCCTCAATTTCTCGCCCCAAACTCAGATTATCCGGCTTCGGAAATCCGTGGGCGATTAGGGAGGATTCCAGAGCGACGATTGGTTGCTCCCCGGCCAGCGCCGCTCGCAATTCTTCCGAAACGCGAAAAGGTTGATCAATCAAGTGCAACCGCGACAAACAGAGATCCCCGCTACTAGCGAACTTTGATATGGCCCGACAACCTCAGTATAAGTTGTGGCGCCGTCGAACGCGCTAATGCATACCGTGAAACTGCGA
>CAUZWH010000497.1:0-2757 GCA_963583675.1 Alphaproteobacteria bacterium | reverse complement strand
TGCCCGCACCGGTCTCGCCGGTGAGGACGTTCAACCCGCCTTCAAACGAAAGCTCCAGCCGATCGACAAGAACGACGTTGCGAATGTGTAACCCGACCAACATTTAGCTGGGGCCTAGCGGTTAATTCTTTCCACTAGAACACGCTGCCCCACACTCGGCTGATCCACGACCCTCGGTCTTCGGACGGCTCAAGATTACGTCCCCTCAGAAGGCCGTAAGAATCTGCATACCAGTCGCTACGCGGGAAGTTGTGACCAAGCACGGCGGCGGCAGTCTGCGCCTCATTCTCAACACCGAGCGCGAGGTAAGATTCGGTCAGGCGATGAAGCGCTTCGGGCACATGGCTCGTAGTCTGAAACCCCGCAATGACAGTTCGAAACCTATTGATGGCAGCGACATATTGACTCCGCTTCAAGTAATAACGACCCACGTGCATTTCCTTGCCGGCCAAATGATCTCGCGTTAGATCAAGCTTAAGCCTCGCATCCCGGGCGTATTCAGATCTGGGAAAGCGACGTACCAGTTCTTCAAGGCTGGCAAGAGCGAGCCGCGTCACCTGTTGGTCCCGGCCAATATCGGAGATCTGCTCGTAATAGCTGATCGCGATCAAATAGTAGGCATAAGAGACATCTGGATTGCCGGGATGTAGTTCAACAAAGCGCTGTGCTGCGAGGATAGCTTCGTCATATCGATTTCCCGAATAGTACGTAAACGCCGACATCAACTTCGCTTTTGTTGCCCACACCGAGTATGGGTGTTGGCGCTCGACCTCGTCGAAATTCTTCGCAGCGCTGGCAAAATCACCCGCGACCAATTGATCTGCAGCTTCGTTATAGAGCCCGCCGACCGGCCGTTCGACATAGTCCGCTTCGGGATCGCCGGAGCAGCCGGCCACCAGTATGGCAACAAGAAAAATCGGCAGGCAGCGACCGCGGGCCGCAAACATGGTTTGCTGAAGGGGTCGGGTGAACAATGTCGCTAGCATCTGATTCATTATCAGCGCGGTATTTTAAAGCATGGCCTCACAAAAGGATATTGCGGCTTGCCAAAGCAACCGTTGCCAACTCCTGCAAAAGTCGTGATGTCGCTGCTTGGTGGCCCGTTCAGGTCACCGGTCGGGAGTTCGGAGTTGGCTAGCCAGCTGCTGCCAATGCAGCGATGCCATGATCTTGCTCAGCGAACTTGTCGTCGAACGTCACATATTCCCATGCACCTTCATTGGCGGATAATTCCTGCAGCAGCTCGTGATTCAAGGCGTGACCGCCGAACCGCGTCGTTAGCCGCGCCTGCAGCGGTGCGCCGAGCAAATAGAGGTCGCCCATGCAGTCCAACACCTTGTGGCGCACGAATTCATCGGCATAGCGGAGGCCGCCCGCGTTCAGCACACGCTCCCCACTTACCACGATTGCATTTTCCAGCGAACCACCTCGCGCCAATCCCAAATCGCGCAAGCGCGCGACATCTTCTGCGAAACCAAAAGTCCGAGCCGGCCCAATCTCGCTTATGAACGCGCCGTTGTGAGGTGTGAAATCTAGCCGCTGCTTGGCGACGATCGGCGCGTCGTACTCAATCCCGCAATCGATCGAGAACCTGTCCGCTGGGTCGAGGCGCGCGAAACGTTCGCCGTCAACGACTTCGACTGTACGAATAAGCCGAATCACCCGGCGCGGCGCTGGTAGTACATCAACACCAACCTCCAAAATCCGCTCGACGAACGGCGCCGCGCTGCCATCCATGATTGGGACTTCAGGGCCGTCCAATTCAACAACCACATCATCGATGTCGAGGCCGTGAAATGCGGCCATCAAATGCTCGATTGTCGATACCTGTGTCCGAGCCGTGTTCATGATCGATGTCGCGAGTTGGTTATCGCACACGTTATCGATGTGCGCGGCGACATCGGTTACCGATCTTAACTCACTGTTGAGATCGGTGCGGCGGAACAGTATGCCGGTATCGGCGTTGGCCGGTTTCAGGCGCATACCAACGTCCGCCCCGGTATGGACACCCACACCGTGGAACACAATCTCATCTGCAATGGTCTGTTGATCAAAACGCGTCAAATTACTACTCCGCATCAGTCGCGCCACGGAAGCATCCACGTTGCTCGTCGCACGACGCGTTAGTCCCATACCCTGCGGTTCTCCCCCGGTGAGAACTACCGAAAAATCTCGTTATTCCGGTCGCTAGCGGTGGGGACCGGTTGTAAAGGGTTGCTTTTAGGGTCTCAAGTCAACCTTTGTTACAAACTCTTACGCGGGATTCACAGCGGACTAGTTTGCTTGGCGCCGGAGAAATGCTGGGATTTCGAGCAAGTCCTCTTCCGTCTCCGGTTGCGGCAGCGAGAGCCCTTCCGACGGGGCTTTAAGAGCGGCTGGCTCAAACGCCTTTGGGGCCGGTGGTGGCGCAGTCGGCTTTGCCAACGTCGGCTCGATTCGAGTTTCAGCTGGCCTCGGCGTGGCCGCGATAGGCGGCAGGTCTTCAGCTACCGTAGGATTAGGAGCGGTCGCCGCCGGGCCGGAGTCGACCGTCGACGTCGGCGCCGTGACCACGACACCTTTTCGCAAGCGACCCGCTCCTGTCATCCGCTCAAACAGACTAAGACCGCGATTTTCACGTTTCTGCGGCTGCCGACCTGCATTCTCGACCGCTGCTTCCGCGAACGGGTCTGGCGCTTTTCGCAAACTCGGCCGCGACGTTGCGATTTGAGGCTGGGGCGGGATAAACGGTTCCCGCTCCAACTTCGGCGCAGGCGC
>CAUZWH010000496.1:0-2760 GCA_963583675.1 Alphaproteobacteria bacterium | reverse complement strand
CGATACGCAGAAAAGCCCGATCGCGAACAGGATATGAATGGCGAGAACGGGGATTGTCATGGCGCGCACATCTTAGTCGAAGATCCAGCCGAATCGCGCAAATCGTCAGCCCACTTCATCAACATTGCAAACAACGCGAAAAGGCGGCGTGGGATCGCGATAGAGCATGCAGATAAAGAGCTCTACGCCGTCTCCGGTGCCGACAAGAAACAGGAGAATGCGTTCATAGTTGTAGACATCAGTTGAGGCGTTTGGGCGCCGCCGCAAGCCGGGCAACCACGCGCGGCCTACCAGCAGCGAAACCATCAACAGCCTGGCGCTGCTTGCCCTGGTGCCCGGCAGTTATTGGCAAAATCAAGGAAGGTTGCGTCCGACCGTCGCGGAGATATCATGGGGCAACGCGACGACGCCGCAACGGGAGATGCCTAATGATTGAATTGACAGACCTTCGCTATGTTCATCTCGGTGCCTCAAGCGCAGAGGATGCCTCAAAATGGGCTCAGGAGATTTACGGGCTTGAGGAGGTGTCGCGCGAAAACGGGCGGATCTACCTCCGTGGCGACGACCGCGATCACAATCTCTGCTATTTCGACGGCGATCCGAAGGACAATACCGTCGGCATCGAAGTCGCCGATTACGACGCGCTGGATCAGGCCGCAAGCCATCTAGAAGCCAACGGCGTCGACATCACTTGGGGCAACGAACAGGGTGCGACGACGCGGCGCTGCATGAAATACCTGACGTTCAAGGATCCGACGGGCAACAAATTCGACCTTTTGGTCCGACCATTCTATTCGGCCCGGCGTTATTTTCCGAGCCGAGATGCCGGCGTTTACTGGTTTAATCATATTGGGCTCAAGACGACCGACGCGCGGCGCGACGAAAAATTCTGGTGCTCGCTGTTCAATTTTCGGTCGAATGACTGGATCGGCGATGCATCGCTGATGTCATTCGACAACGTTCACCACCGTTTCGCCCTATTCCCGACAACCGAAGCGGGCGTACAGCATATCAATTTTCAGGTGCGTGAAACTGACGACCTGATGCGGTCGTCGTACTTCTTTAACGATAGGCAGATCCGGATCGTGTTCGGTCCCGGGCGCCATGCCACCTCCGGTGCACGTTTCCTATACTTCGAAGGCCCCGACGGAATGGTCTACGAGTATTCCTGCGGTGTGCGAATGATTGAAGAGGACGAGAAATGGCGTCCCCGGCAGTTTCCGTTCACGACGGACTCGTTTTGTGTCTGGGGATCGAAGCCCGACGTGCCCGAATTCAAGGAATAATCTCACATGACCGACACCAACTTCGGATCACTGGGCGAACCGGTTAAGCGGACCCAGACCCGGGTGCGCATGGCGGCCCGCGCCTTGGGCCGTAACGATCTTGGCCACGCATTCGGTCATGTCAGTGCCCGGCTCGATGCCGACAGTTTTTTGGTATGCGCGCCAAAGCCGATGGGATTGATCGCACCAGAAGATGAAGGAACAATCGTTCCTATCGAGGGAACGTTACCGGACGGCGTGCTGGGCGAAGTCCGATGTCACCAGCAGATCTACAAGCGTCGGCCGGACGTTAACGGAATCGTCCGAACCTTCCTGCGCGACGTCATGACGCTTTCAACATTCCAGCGGACGCCTAAATCGCGGATCGGCTTCGCCAGCTATTTCGCCCCCTTCCCGCCCCTATGGGACGACCCGTTATTGCTACGCGACGACGCCGCGGCGCTAAAATTCGCCGAAACACTGGGCAATGCCCGCGCCATCGTCATGCGAGGCAATGGCTGCGTGCTGACGGGCGCGACGGTCGAAGAGGCTATCGTTATGGCGTTCTTCCTGGAGGAATCCGCGAAGACCGAACTAGCCGTGATGGCGAGTGGCCAGGAAGACAGGTCGCTGCTATTTTCCAACGAACAGGCGACGGCCCGCGCCGTCTCATCGGGCCGTATCTTCGAGCGCATGTGGGACTATCTCACCAATGGCGATCCAGAGGGGTAGTCGCGCGACCCTTGAAAGTTTCCACGGTTCACAGGATGGTTCCACCGCGTCAACCACTCTGGATTTCTACTCATTGTTCTCGGTATTTCGACCTCCTACAATGTCCCTGCCCTCCCACCTACCGTCGCGGCTACCGCATCACCCGGGAGGATCTGGAAAACCAGAACGACACCTGAGCCGGGCCGGAGGTGAACACATTACACGTTCTTCCCGTGCCGGTTTTTGGATATAGTGGGCCTGCGATAAACGCATATACTGGGGAGAGAACATGACGAAGCGTCCTAATTTTCTGTTCATTATCACCGACCAGCATCGTGCCGATCACCTGGGCTGCAGTGGCCATCCGGTTCTCAAAACGCCGCATATCGATTCAATCGCCGCGCGCGGTACCAAGTTCGACAGATTCTACGTCGCCACCCCAGTGTGCCAGCCTAACCGGTCTACGCTTGTCACCGGACGCATGCCATCTTTGCACGGCGTTCGTTCGAACGGCATCCCCCTCGATATGCGGGCGAACACATTCGTCGACGGGCTGCGCACCGGCGGCTATACAACAGCCCTGGTAGGCAAAAGCCATATCCAGAATATGACCAAAATGCCCCCCATACACGTTCGGCAGGACCTGAAGGACGGCTACACATCACTGCGCGACGCCATGCCCGAAGCCTTTGCCGTAGATATCGAGGGCGATTACCGCCAGGAGCATCCCGAACGATGGGAGACAGGCGAGCCTTACGACCTCGATTTACCGTTCTACGGCTTC
>CAUZWH010000495.1:0-2765 GCA_963583675.1 Alphaproteobacteria bacterium | reverse complement strand
AAAGAAGAAGAAGGTCAACAAAGACATCGATCATGCCGAATCCGTGCTCGACACCGATCATTATGGTCTTGAGAAGGTCAAAGAACGCATCCTCGAATACCTCGCCGTACAACAGCGTGCTGACAAACTCCGTGGCCCCATCCTGTGCTTGGTTGGACCGCCGGGCGTCGGCAAAACCTCGCTTGGCAAATCGATCGCGCGTGCGACCGGTCGCCAGTTCATACGCATGTCGCTTGGCGGGATTCGCGACGAAGCTGAGATTCGCGGACATCGCCGCACGTATATCGGGTCGATGCCGGGCAAGATCGTGCAGTCGATGAAGAAGGCGAAGTCATCGAACCCGCTATTCTTGCTCGATGAGGTCGACAAAATGGGAGCCGATTTCCGCGGTGATCCATCGTCGGCACTTTTGGAGGTGCTCGATCCTGAGCAGAACTCGTCCTTCAATGATCACTATCTTGAGGTCGATTATGACCTGTCCGATGTGATGTTTGTGACCACGGCCAATACGCTGAATATTCCGCCCGCGCTTCACGATCGGATGGAGGTCATTCGCATCTCCGGTTACACAGAGGATGAGAAGGTCGAAATAGCCAAACGCCATCTGATTCCGAAACAGCGGGAAGCGCATGGGCTGAAGGAAGAGGAGTGGTCGATCTCGGAAGATGCGGTGCGCAATGTCATCCGGCTCTATACGCGTGAAGCGGGCGTCCGCAACCTAGAACGCGAACTCGCCAGCCTGACCCGCAAGGCGGTACGCTACATTCTTCAACACGAAAAGAAGACCATTCGTGTTACGCGCCGCAATCTTGAGAAATTTCTTGGTGTCCCGCGCTTCCGGTTCGGTGAGATAGAGGAAGAAGACCTCATAGGTATTACTACCGGTTTGGCGTGGACCGAGGTTGGCGGTGAATTGCTCTCGATTGAAGCTGTCATGCTGCCCGGCAAGGGTAAAATGACCACCACCGGTAAACTCGGCGATGTTATGAAAGAATCGGTCGAAGCGGGTGCGAGCTACGTGCGCTCGCGAGCAGCGACATTTGGCATCAAGCCCACTCTGTTTGAAAAGCGTGATATCCACGTCCACGTACCCGAAGGCGCAACGCCGAAAGACGGCCCGTCGGCTGGGGTCGCGATGATCACGTCGATCGTTTCAGTACTCACCCAGAATCCGGTGCGTAGAGATCTCGCGATGACTGGAGAGATCACATTGCGCGGGCGCGTGCTCCCGATCGGCGGTCTCAAGGAAAAACTGCTTGCCGCATTGCGCGGTGGGATCAAGACGGTGCTGATTCCAAAAGACAATGAAAAGGATCTCGCAGAAATTCCCGATAATGTGAAACGGGGGATGGAGATTATTTCAGTTGCTGTCGTCGACGAGGTACTTGAGCACGCTCTCCTCAAGCCGCTCGTGCCGATCGAGTGGACGGAGGACGACATGGCCGAAGGAGTCGCGAGCACGGCCGCGGCTGACGACGTCGGGGGCGTTGTTACGCACTAATCGTGTCGACCGGCGATCAGCTAATCCGTACTGATCCAACATTCCAACCACTAATCGTGGGAATCCCGCACAAAAGTGCGGGATTTTTACGTTTTTCGCTTTACCGGCATGGGTGCGCAGACTAGACTTTGGTTGCTAATGCGCGCGCTATTCCTGCGTTCATCGGTCTCATGTCACACTACAAGGAGGGGGCATCGTCGTGAATAAAAACGATCTGGTGGCCGCCGTTTCTGGCTCGGCGGGGCTTTCGAAAGCGGATGCAGCTAAGGCTGTTGACAGCGTTTTCGACTCGATCACCGACAGCTTGAAAGGCGGAAACGAGGTTCGCCTGGTTGGCTTCGGCACATTCAGCGTGGCCAATCGCAAAGAATCTGTAGGCCGCAATCCGCGGACCGGAGAAAAAATACAAATTCCAGCGTCACGTCAGCCCAAGTTTAAAGCGGGCAAGGCGTTAAAGGACGCTGTTAACTAATACTCTATCCTCTGCAGGGAATTACGCCGACCGGCTGCCCTTGGGCAGCCGGTTCGCTTTTGGGGTGACGACGCGGGTGATTCGTTCGGGATTTGCCGCAGCCAAAGGTTTGACTAGACTGCGTTTGAAGAACGACGAAAGGCGGGCGGTTAGCTCAGTTGGGAGAGCGCCACGTTTACACCGTGGATGTCGGCAGTTCGAGCCTGTCACCGCCCACCATTCGCCGATTTATTCGACTCCACTGATAGCTCAAATGTTACTGCCGGTACTCATCATGATAGGCGCAACAGTTGTCGCATCGGTGATCCCCGCCAATGTTGCCCAAGCCGGCGATTCCCCGGACAGTCGACCTACGAACCCGCGCTCCGCGATTACGACGAGCGGTTGCGCGCCATGATTGGAGCCGCCCATATCGGTGCCTGGGTGGCCATCGGTCTCGGTGTTGGGGTGGTGGTTGGCGTCGTGATCGATGATACCGAGCTCGCGATGGCCGCCGGCGCTATTGCCGGCGCTGGGATCGGTGTCGTGCAAGGCCGGCGGGCGCGCTCTGAGGACCCTGAGGAAGAGTCAGAATGACCGTTGCGCGAGATCAATTGATTGGAACATGGAGACTGGTTAGTTGGGAAACTCGCTATGACGACGGCAACTTCATCTACCCGATGGGCGAGGACGCAATGGGATTTCTGGTTTACGCAGCTGACGGTTATATGGCCGCGACGCTTTCACGTCGCGATCGCGCACATTTTACCAGCGGAGAAATGTTAACCGCCAATGTGGCAGAGAAATCGCGCG
>CAUZWH010000494.1:0-2787 GCA_963583675.1 Alphaproteobacteria bacterium | reverse complement strand
TTCCCGTAAGGTCGGTTACCAGGCGATCGACCGCGTCAAAATCCGCCACGTCGAGCGCCCGCACTTCGATATCGCCGTCCACCGCTTTGAGGTCCGTGGCCTTGTCGGGACTGCGGCAGGTCGCGACCACGTGCCAGCCCTCGACCGCATATTGGCGCACAAACTCAAGTCCGAGACCGCTGTTAGATCCGGTAATCAATACGCTTGGCATTTATCCTTCCTCCAATCGAATGAGACCATCGACCGCGACTACACCATTGCCCTCGGCCCGCACGATCAGCGGGTTAATTTCGGCCTCGGCAACGTCTGGCGTCAGGCCGGCCAGCTTGGACACCGCCACGATGGCCTCGGCCAGGGCATCGACATCGCCACGCGGTTGGCCGCGAAACCCTCGGATCGTCACCAACCCCCGCACTTCTTCAATCATCTCATGCGCTTCCTCGGAAGAGAGCGGGGCGAGCCGCACCGCCGTATCCTCGTAGAGTTCGGCATAAACCCCACCCATGCCGACGGTAACGATCGGGCCGACCTGTGGATCTCTCACGAAGCCGACCAGGACCTCGACAAGGCCCTGTTCCATGCGTTGCACCAAAACCCCGTCGAGTTCGATCTCGGGCTGCGCGCGCGCAACATTGTCCCGCACCTGGCGAACCGCCGCATCCAACGCCGCCGCACCGTCAATATTGAGGACCACGCCGCCAGCATCTAATTTGTGCGCCAGACCGGCGGCCAGCACCTTCACGACGACCGGGAAATCAGTGGTGCCGGAGAGGTCGGCATCGAGATCCCGAATCACGTCGGTGTCGACAATGTCGAGCCCCAACGCACCAAATACACAAAGTGCATCCCACTCATTCAACTGCCCGTCCGCCAAGCGCCCGCGGGCGAGTTCTGCCAGCAAATCGTTCGCAACCGCCACATCGACTGACGCTGTCGCCACGCGCGGCGAGCGCCAATTGAAAAACGCTGCAATCGCATCGGCGGTTGCCTCAGGGCTGCGGAATGCGGCAATCCCCTTGCCGATCAGCATACGCCGTGAATCCTCGGCCGGCGGTACGATGTAGGCGATCAGCGGCTTTTGCCAGCCGGTAAACTCGGCGATCGGGTTGACCGAGAGGTGCGGGTAGAACTGCGCCGTCGAGCCGGCCACCATGACGACCGCCTCGGTCTCTGGATTGGTAAGCACTGAGTCAATTGCTTCGACAACGATATCGTGGCGAATTCCCGCCGCGGTCAGATCGACCATTGTGCTCGGCTGGACCGAAATCCCTTTGGCCGCACAGCGCGCGATTGTGTCCGCACTGGGCCCTACCAGGTTGAGACCCTGGCGCCCCAGCCGGTCGACCACCATGGCGCCACCGCCGCCGGTTGTCGTGATGACACTGACGCCGGCATTGGTTTTTGCCAACGGCTTGGCCGGCGGGCGCCGCCCCGCTACCAGCGGCGCAATATCGAGGAGGGTTTCGAACAGATCGACGCGCATAAATCCGTGCGCGCCAAAAAACGCATCGACTGCCGCGTCCGGTCCCACCAAAGCGCCCGTGTGGGATACCGCCGCCGTGCGCCCGGCTTCAGAACGGCCGAGCTTGTAGGCGACAACCGGCTTGCCCGCGGCGTGAGCGGCACCCGCGAACTCGGCAATGCGGTCGCGGTCGCGGAAGGTTTCGAGAAACAGTAGGAACACTTCGGTCGCCGGATCCTCGACACAGGCCAGCCCGATCTCGCCGACCGTCAGGTCGGCCTCGTTGCCCACCGAGATTAGTTTAGCGAAGCCGACGTCGAGGTCGCGGCCGCGCGACAGGATCGTGCCGGTCAGGCTGCCGCTCTGGGAAATCACCGTGATGTTGCCGGGGATCAAGCGGTCGAGTTCAAGCACATTGGCGGCCGAGAGCGCGAGCTTGTCGTGCGGGTTGATCATGCCGAGGCAGTTCGGGCCCACCAGGCGCATGCCCGCACTTCGGGCAATCTCAACCAGCCGCAGCTGACGCGCGACGCCGGCGGCGCCGGCCTCGGCAAAGCCCCCCGCGAACACCGTCGCCACGCGCACGCCGGCAGCGGCACATTCGGCAATCGCCGCCTCTACCCCATCGGTCGGCAGCAACACAAACACGTGCTCCGGACACTCCGGCAAGTCCCGCAGATTCGGATAGGCTTTGTGGCCCAGCACGGTGTCGCGGTTCGAGTTGATCGGATAGGCGCGGCCTTCAAAGCCGTGCTTCAGCAGGAAGTGAAACGGCCGGCCGGCCATCTTCGCGGTATCGTTAGAGGCCCCGTAGAACGCCACCGAGCGCGGGCTGAAAAGGGGTCCAAGCAGCGAGGTCCCACTGTTCGTTTCAGGCGAACGCGTCATCAGGTTGCTTGGTACGTCATCAACGCGCGGGGTCGGGGTCAGGCCAGCGCCGGTTTCGGCGGACGTTGCGAGAAACGCCGATCGAACACGCCCTCGGCAATCCGGTTTTTCATGATCTCGAGCGAGCCACCGGCGATCTGCATGCCGCGGTTGCGGCGCATGCAGTAGTCGATCAAGGTTTCCTCGCTGAATCCTATGGCGCCGAGAACCTGCAGCGATTCGTTGGCAACGTCGAAACCGTTTTCGTTGCACAGGTGTTTGGCCATCGACGTATCCATCGCCGAGGGCAGCCCGCGGTCGGCCGCAACCACAGCCTTGTAGAGCATGAGTTGGGCTGATTCGAGTTTCATCGCCATCTCGGCGAACTTCCACTGGATTCCCTGGAAATCACACAGCGGCCGGTCGAAGGCGCGGCGCACTTTCGCGTGCTCGCGGGC
>CAUZWH010000493.1:0-2794 GCA_963583675.1 Alphaproteobacteria bacterium | reverse complement strand
TTGCAGGAACGGTAAAGATGCCGGGAAATCCGATCAAGATGTCGAACTTTGAGGATCTCCGGGCACGATCACCAAGCCCTGCGTTGGACGAACATCGTTCAGCCTTGCTAAGCGAACTTGGGCTGGGATGATGCCCATCACTAATAATTATGCTGTCTCGCCAAATTCTTAGTTTTGATGTCACGACTTTGAATTTTCACACCGGGTGATTGGATCAACAATGCGGTGGGTCGTCCGAGTTCTAGCTGCGTTGGTTGTCGCTCTCATTGTTGTTGTCGGCGCCGGGTATGTATGGCTGCGCGGATCCCTGCCCAGCCTGGATGGCAAAGCAAGCGTTGCTGGCATCACAGCACCCATTGAGATCATCCGCGATCGGGCCGGCGTTCCGCACATCGTCGCGCAGTCGCGTAATGATGCGTTTTACGGGCTCGGCTATACCCACGCTCAAGACCGTCTCTGGCAAATGGAGGTCAATCGGCGCATTGGCGCGGGACGACTTTCAGAGTTCATGGGCGAAACGACGCTGCAACTCGACCGCAACATGCGTGTCCTGGGCGTCTACCATTCTGCCAAACAGAATTACGCCAACCTCGACCCCGAAACTCGCGGTGCGTTTGAGGCATACGCCAAGGGCGTAAACGCCTTTATCGCGACAAGAGATTTTGTTCGACGGCCGCTCTCGCCCGAATTCATCATCCTTGGCGTTGAACCAGAGCCGTGGACACCCGCCGACTCGTTGGTTTGGGGAAAAATGATGGCGCTCAGTTTGAGCGTGAACATGAGCGATGAGCTCCTGCGCGCTCACATGGCGCAAGTCCTCGATCCTGACCAGCTGGCTGACATTTTTCCGGGCTACCCCCACCCCGATGAACACGAACTTGGGCCACTTGCGGAAATCTATGAGTCGATTCCTTGGATTGCTGCGTGGCGTGCGTTGGCGATGAAAAGCGATGGCGACAATGGGTCCAACAACTGGGTCGTATCGGGCGCCCGGACGGCGACCGGAAAACCTATTCTGGCCAATGATCCCCACCTTGGTTTGTCGGTGCCGTCGATCTGGTACTTCGCACATCTTTCGGCACCCGGCCTCGACGCAATCGGTGCAACCCTGCCGGGTATCCCAGCGGTTCTGGTCGGTCGCAACAAGCGTATCGCCTGGGGCTTCACAAACACTTATGGCGATGTTCAGGACGTTTTTATCGAGCGCGTCGCTGGCGGCGACCGCACCCGCTATCAGAGCCCCGATGGATCGCGGCCGTTTTTGGTGCGCGAGGAAATCATCAAGGTTAAGGACAGCGATCCCGTCCGCCTCGCGGTACGTACAACCCGCCACGGCCCTGTGATCTCGGATCTGATGTCGGAAAAACGCCAGAAACAAATGGGCGATTTTATCCTAGCTCTCGCGTGGACTGCTCTCGGCGAGAAGGACACGACCGCCCGCGCGATACTGCGCATACAAAGAGCAGACAACTGGGACGAGTTTGTCGACGCATTGCGCGACTATGCCGGACCGCAGCAGAACATGGTGTATGCCGATGTCGATGGACATGTCGGCTTCTATGCGCCAGCTCTAATCCCGCTTCGAGATCCGGCCAATAAGATTCTTGGAACACTCCCAGCACCTGGTTGGGATGCAAAGTATGATTGGAAGGGCTTCCTTCCGTTCGACGAACTCCCGCATCAGATCGATCCACCAGGAGGGACGATCGCCACCGCGAACAACGCGATCGTCGATAGTCGCTACCCCTACCACATCACGTTCGACTGGGAGCACCCCTACCGAATTCGGCGCATTCACGAACTGCTGGCAGCCCGCGATAAACATTCGGTCGAGAGTTTCAGGCGCGCGCAGGGCGACAACGTATCGACGATGGCGCGCGATTTTCTGGTGGCACTTCTTAAGTCCAATCCACCCGGCGAAGGAAGTCGCCGCGCGCTTGAGTTACTAAGGGCCTGGGACGGTGATATGGATCTCAATCGTCCCGAACCCTTGATTTTTTCGCACTGGTACCGCCAGTTGGAAATTAGAATCTATGCGGACGAGCTTGGCTCTTTGTTCAGGGAATCATGGCACTACCGCCCACTGTTCGTGCAAAGGGCGCTGTCGGACCGCCAAGTCTGGTGCGATGATGTCACAACCGATGTGGCAGAGACATGCGATCAAGCGATCGCAAGTGCCCTCGAACAGACGGTCGAGGAACTGACCGAGGAGCACGGCAAGGATATGGCCAAATGGCGTTGGGGGGATGTCCACTACGCCCACATGAAGCACTTGCCCTTTACCTTCGTCCCCGTCTTGAACAAAATTTTTGACCTGCGTATCGACGCGAGCGGCGGGCCCTATACGATCAATCGCGGTGGATACAGCGTCACGAATAAGAAAGCGCCGTTTGCGGAAATCCACGGTGCTAGCTTTCGTGTTATCTACGATTTAGACGATCTCGATCGGTCGCTCTATATGCACACGACGGGACAATCGGGCAATCCGATATCTCAGTTTTTCGATAATTTTGTGCGGCCGTGGCGCGACATCGAGTACATCTCAATGACAACCTCTAAGCGCGACTATTCAGCGGGTTCGCATGGAACATTGGTGCTGACACCCGCCCCATAAGGCTAGAATGACCGTAACCTTTGCTGACGTCGAAGCTGCGGCCGAGGCGATCCTCGGCGCCGTCGTTGCGACGCCCAGTGTCGCGTCGGTTACTCTGTCGCAAATCACCGGCGCGGAAATCTATCTCAAGCTGGAGAATTTTCAATACACCGCTTCGTTCAAGGAACGGGGTGCGCTCAA
>CAUZWH010000492.1:0-2800 GCA_963583675.1 Alphaproteobacteria bacterium | reverse complement strand
CGCCGCTGGAGATAGACCGAAATCAGCGGCTCGAACAGAGTGATGAGCGCGCGGTAGAGCTGGAGGATCATCGATTCAGACCCAAATGCTGCGGTTGTGCTGCCAGCGCGACCGGTGCGGTTGGGGCCGCCGAAGCCGGGCTGGCCGGCTCCGCCGGCTGGATCGGGTCGATGCCACAGCGGCGGTCGGCTTGCCCGGCAAGGTCGTTGAGCGCGCTTTCTACGCTTTCCCTCGCCGCTTCGAGAGCTGCGCCGCGCGCGTCTCGGGCGACGTGGATAGGTTCGCCCCACAGAAAGGTGCCGCGCCCGAACGGCAGCGCTAGCAGGAAGCGATCCCAACTGCCCAGCACCCGACATCGCGTTGTCGCGACAGCCACGGGCACGATCGGCACGCCCGCCATGCGCGCTAGCGCGACCACACCACCGGAAGCACGCATGCGCGGGCCGCGCGGTCCGTCCGGCGTCACGCCGATGCAATCACCTCGTGCCAGGAGGCGGACAAGTTTGCGCAGGGCTGCTGCGCCGCCCTTTTTCGAAGACCCCCGCACCGTTTCGATCGAAAAATATCGCATTATTCGGGAGAGAAACTCGCCATCAGCGTGGTGCGAGATCAAAACGTTAATCGGCACGCCCGGGCGCCACATATAGGGCATCATCAGCAATCGGCCGTGCCAGAACGCGACGATGAACGGTTTGTTTTGATCCCACAGCGCCTCTGGATGGCTGGTTCCTTCGTAGCGCCAACGCGACGTCCGGTAGACGAGCCGGATATAGTTCGCGGCGATCCAGCACAAAACCTGCCGAACCATATTGATTCGTGTAATGCGCTTTAACATCGCCTACCAAACGCTATCGCTAACCGCTGGCCGACGCGGTCTCCACGCCTTCGATCTCACTGGACTGTTCCGCGTAAAGTTCAGCATAAATGCCGCCGCGCGCAAGGAGTTCGCCGTGGCGACCGGCATCGACGATCCGGCCATCGTCGATAACATAGATACGGTCGGCATCCTGGACCGACGATAGGCGATGCGCGACGACGAGCGTCGAACGACCGCGCATCAAGTTGGTCAGAGCGGTTTGAACCTGTCGCTCGGCCTCGCTATCGAGCGCGGAGGTCGCTTCATCGAGCAGCAGGATCGGCGCGTTCTTCAGCATCGCTCTGGCGATCGCGATTCGTTGCCTTTGTCCGCCCGACAACAGCACGCCGTTCTCTCCGACCATGGTGTTGTAGCCCTGCGGCAGCTCGATGATGAAATCGTGCGCGGCCGCACCCCTGGCAGCGTTTTCGATCTCGGTTTCGTCAGCACTCATGCGTCCATAGGCGATATTGGCGCGGACCGTGTCGTTGAACAGCGTCGACTCCTGGCTAACCAGCGCCACGGATCCGCGTAGCGATGCCAGGGTCGCGTCGCGTAGATCGGTGCCGTCGATGGTAATCGCGCCGGCCGCGACGTCGAAAAACCGGGGTAGCATATTGATAATTGTCGATTTCCCAGCGCCCGACTTGCCTACCAATGCGACGGTTTTGCCAGCGGAAATTTTGAAGCATACGCCTTTGAGGGCGGCTTTCCCGTTGGCGTAGTTAAACCAGACTTCTTTGAACTCGATTTCTCCGCGTTCGACCGTCAACGCGATCGCGTTATCGGAATCGTCGATCTCAGCTTCAACGTCGAGATGCGCGAAGATACGTTGCGCGGCTGCCAGGCCCTCCTGTAACGCCGTGTTAAGATTGGCCAGGCTCCGCAGTGGTTGATACGACATGATCAGCGCGGCCAGGAACGAAACGAATGTTCCCGGCGAGGTTTCTCCGCTGACGATCCGTGTGCCGCCGTAGTAGATCACCGCAGCGATGGCGAGACCGCTCAAAGTTTCAACAAAGGGGGTCGCCAGCGCGCGAGTGCGCACGACCTTGAACATGGCGCGCAAACGCGCGGTGATGACATCACGGGCACGTTCGGTTTCGTAAGTCTCCATGCCGTAGGCCTTGACGTGGCGAACGCCGTGCATGGTTTCATTGAGGAGCGCGCTGAAGCGGCCGGTCTCGACCTGCGTGCGGGTCGATGCTTTTCGCATGCGGCGACCCAGATTGCGGATTGGAATGATGGCGATGGGAAAGACGATGCAGGTGATGATCGCTAGCCGCCAATCCTGGTAGAACAAAAGGCCAATTAGAAACACCAGCGTGAAGCTGTCCTTGGCCATTCCGCTCAGGGCGCGTCCCAGCATCTCTTGGAGGTGCTGTACGTCGTTGAGGAAGTTTGAGATCAGCTTCCCAGTTGTCATTCTATGGAAGTAGGCGAGGTCGGCACGCATCAGGTGGGCGAACAAATCGCCTTGCAGCGAAGCAATAATGCTTTGCCCGATCGTGCTCATCAGATAGGCTTGCGCGAAGGTTGATATCCCCTTCACCAGGGCGATAGCGGTGACGGCGAGCGGGATCAGAAGCAACATGTCCTGGTTGCGATCGAGAAACACTTCGTCGAAAACAGGCTCCAAGATCCAGGCATTGAGCGCCGTGGTCCCAGCGACAATGATCATAAAAAGTGCGGCCAGAAGCATCCGCGGAATATGATGGCGGACGTAATCGCGGATCAGGCGCCCGACCAGCTCCGATGTCTTTTGGGGCGCATCAGGGGTCTGAGGTTGGCTATCGTTCAACGCGTAATCTTCTCGCCAAATCAGCAACATAACACGCGTTCTTAGGTCCGCCAATTGGGTGACGCGGAGACCCCTTGCTAAACCCCACGATAGCGTTGCTGGCTTGTTGATTGGACGTTACCCTGCCCGAAAGTGGACATACG
>CAUZWH010000491.1:0-2807 GCA_963583675.1 Alphaproteobacteria bacterium | reverse complement strand
CCGACTACTACCACAAGATCCTCCGGCTCAATCCAATCGATACCGATGCGCTTGCCAATCTTGGCAACCTGCACCAACTCGCGGGGCAGCTTGATGAGGCGCAGGCGCACTATCTAAAAGCCCTATAGATCAAGCCGGATCTCGTAGCGGCACGAACCGGCCTTGCCAATCTATATATCTCACAGCAACGCTACGACGATGCCGTGTCTGAGTTCGAGAGCGCTATTACCGCCGAGCCTGACAACCGCGCCACCCACAATCACTTGGCGACATTATTGATTGCGCTTGACCGCTTCGACGAGGCTGAACGGCACATTGCCATCGTATTGGCGGGTGACCCCAACCACGCTGATGCGTTAAACGGCCTCGGCAACATTCAAGAAACCCGCGGTGATCTGGATTCTGCGGCGGCCACCTTTGCCAGGGCGGCTGAGGCGAGCCCGACCTGGGCTGTTCCCCATAAGAACCTAGCCCGTATTTCAGTGAAATTGACTCGTTTCGAAGGTGCGGTTGCCGGGTATCGCACGGCGTTGAATTTGAACCCCAGCGACACCGACAGCCTGCCCGATCTCGCCGCTTTGCTGATCGATCTCGAAAAGTTCAATGAGGCACGTAAACTGCTCGCCGAGCGCCAGGCGTTATTGCCCGACGACCCAGAGACCGAGTCTCATCTCGGCAATCTCTGCCGCAGCCAGGGGCGCCTCGACGAAGCTCTCGATCATTTGATGCGGGCGCCCGACCTGATGCCCGAAGCGCCGCAGGTACACGCCAATCTCGCCGTCGTCCTGCAACAGATGGAGCGCCTGGACGAGGCTATCGCGGCGAATCAGCAGGCGATCGCCATCGACCCGGCCTTCGCGTCTGCACTCAGCCATTTGGGGTATTGCTTCATTACCCCGGCGACCACGGCGCGGCGGTCGCCTCGTTCGAGCGAGTGGTCGAGATAGCGCCGACATCGGGCCTTGCAGCGCGAAGCCTGGCCAATGCTTATCGTCTTTCCGAACGCTACAACGACGCGATTCGCTGGTTTGAAACCTCCATCAAGCTCGACCCCAACCTGGTTGGCGCACATAACGGACTCGGTAACTGTCATCGCGAGACCGGCAACTTCGCGGCCGCAATTGCGGTCTATCAAAACGCTCTCGCACTGGACCCATCGAGCGCTGAAATTCTCTACAATTTAGCGATCGTCCATGTCGATATGGGACGTTTCGACGACGCCCTCGCGATCGCCGAGCAGGCCCTGAAAGAACAGCCGGATGCCGCATGGGCGCACCTTGCTCGAGGCAAAGCCTTGGCGGTCAAGCGCGTGACCAAGAAGCATTGGCAGCATACGAGAAAGGAGTCGAACTCGATCCCACCAATGTCCGCGGCCTCCTGCTGTTGGCTGGAATGAACGGCCGTTTGTGGCAGACCGACAAAGCGTTAGCCGCATATAACCGTATTCTCCAGATTGACCCCAACCACGACCAAGCGTTTGGGCTGCTGGTGAACGAAGTGTTGTCGCTGGGAGATTGGACTGTTCACCGCGCCTTTGTGACGACAATACTGGGAAAAATTACGGCAACGGATCCCGACCCACAGTTCGACAATGTGAGCATCTTCAACCTCCAGGCCCTGCCGATTCCATACGAGTTTATCGCCGAGGCAGCGCGCAGACGATCGACCCGTCTTCTGGAATCGCTGCGAGATTCGCGCAAGGCATGCACCTTCGCGGATAACAGGACATCGCACTATCGACCGCCGGAAGGGACAAAACTTCTCGCAGGAGATCGGTCAAAAGATCGGCTGACGATCGGGTTCGTTTTACCCTACACCTACCGCCATAGCCTCCCCGACGCGCTCAAACCGGTCATCGAGCAGTTCGATCGCGGTCGCTTCGAGATCGTCGGCTTTTCGTGTCGTGCCGACGACGGCAGCAAATTCAGCCGCGACTATCGCGCAACGTTCGACCGCTTCACGGAACTGTCGCCCGGCAACTGTACGAGTCCACTTTCTCGGCTATTCGATCACTACCGGAAGTGATTTTGTCGACTATCTGATCGCCGACCATACCTACCTGACTGATTCGTGCGCCGCCGCCGGCACCGAAGCCGTGGTCTACCTTCCGGACAGCTTCATGATCACGTCGCGCCCCTGAATACCAGACATCGACCTCGCGCGCGCTGAGTTCCAACTGCCCGAGGGCGGCATTGTCTTCAGCAACTTCAACCATCCTTGCAAGTTCGAGCCGGAACTTTTCGCAATCTGGATGCGCATATTGGAGCGCGTGGAAGGAAGCGTCCTATGGCTCCGTACCTGGATACCTATAACGGCTAACAATCTACGCAAAGGAGCCGAGAGAGCTGGGATCGATCCCTACCGTCTGATCTTCGCGGCGATCGAAGATCATGATCGGCACCTCGCCAGGCTAGCGCTTGCCAACATCGCCTTAGACACCCATCACCACGGTGGCGGCATCACCACAGTCGATGCCCTGATCGCGGGCGTTCCGGTATTGTCGGCGATGGGCGACACGCCATCGTCGCGCATGGGCGCAACTCTGCTCAATGCGGTGGGCATGCCCGAGCTCATCGTCAGCGACCTCGCGACCTATGAACGTCGCGCGATCGAACTCGCCAAAGATCCGGCACAACTGGAAGGCCTGAAGAAAAAGCTCGTGGCTGCACTCGACACCTCACCGCTGTTTGACGTGCTGCGCTATACCCGTCACCTGGAGAACGCCTTCGAGGCTATGAGACAACGGCAGTGCGCCGGCGAACGCCCGGCCAACATCGAAATTCCTGCGATCCTTGGGCCAAGAGTAT
>CAUZWH010000490.1:0-2814 GCA_963583675.1 Alphaproteobacteria bacterium | reverse complement strand
AGGCGGCAGGCCGACCTGAAAGAAGTGGCTAAAGAGGTGCGCCGCCGAAATGACGGTGACAACTTTCGTCGCGCCTTCGCGCGGTGCAATTGCGGGTACGGACATAGGGGGATGCAGCGACAAGCCTAACTCGGAGCCAACCTTATCACCTCGCTCGCCCGGCACCCAAGGACACCGACATCTCAGATATCCTCGACATCCATTCGCAAACCGACTGCGTTATGATCGCGCTTACGCCGTAGCAAAATCGAGGAGGACAGCTATGCCGACCCCACCAAAGATCAGCGGCTCGGTCGTTGAGGACACCACCATTCCAGCGCGCGAGCATTGGAGCGGAACGATGAAACCGGGGCAGATGATGCGGATCACCGATCTTGAGGGCCAACAGGGCATCGACTTCCTGGTCTTCAACGCGGCCGACCATCTCGACCGCTACGCCGCCGCGGACACCATGAAGATTAACGGTAAGATCTTCATTGAGAATGGCAGCGTGCTTTACTCAATCAACTGCAAACCCCTGATGACGATGGTGGCGGATACCTGCGGCCGGCACGACACGATCGGCGGGTGCTGTTCAGATGCCATCAACCGCACACGCTACAATGCCCCGGGTCAGCGAAATTGCCGCGAAAATTTTCTCCGCGAGTTCGCCAAGCACGGCATGGATGAACGCGACATGGTCGCAAATCTCAATTTCTTTGCGTACGTGCCGATCGGCCCCGAAGGCGAGATGGATTTTCAACCGGCGTTGTCAAAACCGGGCGACTACGTCGACCTACGCGCGGAAACCGACGTGCTAACGATTATCTCGAACTGTCCGCAGATCAACAATCCGGCCGCCGGCTTCAATCCCACACCAATCCAGGTCACGATCTGGGACCCGGCCTAGCGGGAATCTCATCTTGGATGCACCTCAGCCGTATTAGCTGTCTCCTATACTTCGAAACATTGGGCAAAACGCTAGCAACATCAGTGGATTAGGCTCTGGTGTGGGAAATCGTAGATCTAGGACATCGACACGTCCTATTTAAGCATAAATGTTATTTTCATATATCGGATCGTTATATATAGATTATTGATGACGCCGTAGATCGTGACGGACAATGGACGTAAAATCCCTTTGCCTTGGTATCCTGTCGCAAGGCGACGCGACGGGATACGAAATCAAGAAGCAGTTCGAAAACGGCTACAACCACTTTTATGAAGCGAGCTTTGGGTTAATCTATCCGGCGCTCGCGCGATTGACCGAAGACGGCTTCGTTTCGTGCACCCAGCGGGCGCAGGAAAACGACCGGATAAAAAAATATATACGATTACCGCGTCGGGCCGCCTCGCTTTCATGGACGAGTTGAAGAAGAAACCAGGGCGCAACCGGATCCGCTCTGAATTCCTAGCGACCATGTTATTTGGGGATTTGTTGTCGCCATCTCAGCTCGATGACGTTATCGAGACCAAGCTGGCCGAATATCGCAATGAACTCGCGAACATGGAAGCGTGCGACATGAGCGGCTCAAATGCGGGCAATACCTTCGTGCATGGCTTTGGTATCTCTTTTTACCGGGCCGCGATTACCTATATGGAAGAACACAGCCACACGGTGATTGGCGGCGCATTTCTATCGACGCCACCAGCCACCAGCATGGCGAAAGATGGCGGTGCTCGGTCCGAACCGGTCACGCCGCGGGAGGCAGCCGAATGAACCGTTCCGTAATCCTTGCAGTCGTCGTCGCCCTCGCAGTCGGTGGGTGGTTGGCATCCGGCGAAATAACCGGCAGTGGACGTGATACCAGCGCGGCCACCACAGATGCCACCGCAATGACTGACGAGTCCGCCGCGGCCCCCCAGCAAGCCCCAGCGGCACAAGCGGTACGTCCTACCGAGCCCTTTAGCGTTCGCGTGAAACGATTGACGGCGACGCCTAGAAACCGGGTTATCATTGCGCGTGGCCGTACCGACATCAATCGCATGGTCGACGTCAAAGCCGAAGTCATGGGCCGCGTCGCCGAAGTGGTCGCAATCGAAGGCAGCTTCGTTAAAGCGGGCGCTGTACTGGCCAAACTTGATCTGCGCGATCGTCTCGAGCGCTTGGCCGAAGTCAAAGCGGTGGTGATCCAGCGTGAAATTGAATACGACGCGGCTAAACGACTCCGGGCCAAGGGCTTCCGGGCCCAGACCAAAACCGCGGAATCGGCAGCTCAACTTGAATCCGCCAAAGCCAATCTGGCGTCGATGGAAGTCGCCCTCGATCGCACCGTGATCCGTGCGCCGTTTAGCGGCGTCGTCGAGCATCGGCACGTTGAACTCGGTGATTTCGTCGACATGGGCGATCCCATCGCTCGTGTTGTCGACCGCTCGCCAATCCTCGTAATCGCCTATGTCTCAGAGCGCGATATCGGTTTTCTCAATAGCAAAACCAAAGCCGATGTCACTCTGGCAACCGGTGAGAAGCTCGACGGTAGCCTGAAATACATTGCCAGCATGGCCGATGACGAAACCCGCACGTTCCGAGTTGAGTTTCGCGCACCCAATCCAGGTTTGAAAATGCGCGCCGGCGTTACGGCCGAACTACGAATATCGGTCGATGCGGTCCCCGCTCATTTCGTATCGCCAGCGATGCTGACCCTCAACGACGAGGGCGAGCTGGGCGTAAAACTCGTCAACAGCCAAAACGATGTCGAGTTTCACCGAGCCGACATCATTAGTGATGAACCAAACGGCGTCTGGCTTGGCGGTCTGCCGCGGTCAATTCGCGTCATCACTGTCGGTCAAGAATATGTTCGCGATGGCGACCCGGTGCGGGCGGTCGCCGATAAA
>CAUZWH010000489.1:0-2819 GCA_963583675.1 Alphaproteobacteria bacterium | reverse complement strand
ACGTGAAGCCGGCCCGGTTTTGATGGTTTCGTTCAGGAAAATCGGTGCGGCCGGAGAAAGCGACCGGCTTTGACCGGCGAGGTGGCCTTCGACGAACTGACGGGCGCGGGCAACTTCGCCGACGTTGCTCGACGCAGCGAACCCTTGGTGAACCAAGATCGTCGCACCAAGCGTCATGGCAAACGCGACGCCAAACACCCAAGCCGCAAAATTATTGATCTGCATCACGGTGTTCCTCTAGTGATACGCAGCCGGATGAAGAGATAAGCATGGGCCGACAACAAGACAACCAAGCGAGCGGACATCGTAGATGGCGCACAACCGGTGCAGCGATCGCATTCGTCGCGACAATGGTCCTTCTTCCCGCGCCAAGCTTATCTCAATCCGGCGGCGCGGATCTGTGGTCGTCACTCTGGGATACCGCCGCAAACGGCGCGCCCTGGGCAACCTTCGCTACCGCTTCGAACAAGTTGATCAAAGCAGCCCGGTCCGGAACGCCCGGGCCAATACCCTACGCTCCCGCCTTGGGTATGCGACGGGAGAGTGGCGTGGGCTTTCTCTGTTGTTGGAGTTTGAGAACAACACGCATGTTGGCCAGGACCGGTTTAACGATGGTAGCGATCCCGTCACCGATCGGGCGGTAATCATCGATCCGGACCCGACCGAAATTAATCAGGCAGTGCTACGAATTACGGCGTCCAAGCGAACCGAGATCATCGCCGGACGCCACCGCGTCGTGCTCGACAATGAGCGGTTCTTCGGCGACGCAGATTTTCGTCAGAACCAACAAACGTTTGACGGTGTCACACTCGTGAACCTAGCGCTGCCACGGACCGAACTGCGCTACGACCATTTATCGGGTGCGCAAGGGCCGCTGGGTAGTGGCTCAAGGCGAGGCAGCTTCAATACCGATGTTGGCATATTTCACGCGACTTACCGCGCCCAGTCGGGCCTGGCAGCTAGTGCGTACGGATATTTCATAGATGTGGATGACGACGCGAGCCTCTCGTCGCGAACGATCGGCGCCCGCGTGAGCGGTGAGCACCGGGCCCATAAAGATCTACGCGTTATCTACGCGGCCGAAATTGCACGGCAGAGCGACTTTGGCAACAATTCGGCTTCTTTTTCGCTCGACTATTATCGAGTCGAGCCCGGACTAAGGGCCGGCGATGCCTCGGTCTCAATCGGGCTGGAGGTGCTCGAGGGTAATGGCACCAACGCCGTGCAAACTCCCTTTGCCACGCTTCAAAGATTTCAAGGCTTCGCCGATGTTTTCACCACCACCCCAACCAATGGGATCGAGGATCGTTTCCTTGCCTTCTCCTATAAGAAACCCCGCATCGCGGGGCTTGATTCGGTGCGCGTCTGGGGTGCGTATCACGAGTTCGAAGCTGCGCAATCCAATTCGCGGTACGGATCGGAGATCGATGCGGCCATCGCGCTTAGCTTCTTGCGTCACTATCGACTAACGGCCAAGTATGCGGCTTATGACTCCGAACGATTCGCTACAAACATCGAGAGAATCTGGCTAATACTCGAAATTCGTTTGTAAATGGAATAACCGTCAACAAACCAGTTTAGATCGTTAATTAAGAGTACCCAACCTGTTTACGGTGTTCGGAGTTTCCCGTAGCTATTAGGTATCACTCCGTATTGCGGTATTTTCTGCATACCGCCATTACTTCGCGATGGCGGCAATTAATCCAATGCAAGTTAAAGAGCTCAACGAAATTCTGGTACGCCACCGTCGTTGGACCAAGCATCTGAACGGTGGCAGGCGGGCAGATTTGTCGCGGCGCAACTTCGGCAGTGTTGCGTTGAGCGGTATTGACTTGGCGTCGGCGACGATTGTCGGCGCCGATATTCGCAGATGCACCTCAGCGGCGCCAATCTATCGCACGCGGATCTGTTCACCTCCGATTTGAGCGAGAGCAGACTCGTTAAGGCCGTTCTCGTCCAAGCCGATTTGCGCGGCACAAATCTGAACAGCACCTGCTTTGACAATGCCGACCTGCAGGGCGCCAACCTTTGCGACGGCGTGATGTTGACCGTGTCGGACTTCAATCCCGCATTTTAAAAACGGGACGCTATGGCTGTTTCCTTCGCGGGCGCCTCCCTCCGAGACGCGATTCTCGACGGTTCTACGATACGCAATTCGCACGCAACGCGGACCGACCTGACAGGCGCGTCTCTGAGGGGCACCAACATCAGCGGCGCCGACCTTTCAAAGGCCAACCTCACAGACGCCGATCTCGAGGGTGCTACTCTGCGCGACGTGAACTTGTCGGGCGCCAATCTTTCCGGCGCCAATCTGGCGAACGCAAATCTCGAAAACGCCAAGCTGGTCGATGCCAATCTGGTGAGCGCGAAACTCCACCAAGTCGACCTATCAACAGCCGATATCACCGGCGCCCTTGTCGAGCGGGAGTTGTCAGAGGACATAAGCCAAGCGGTCAAGTCCCATGAAAGATGGATCCGCACCAAACGCGAATCGGGCGAGCGTCTGATTGTCGAGAAGGCCGATCTAACCGCGGTTAACCTGGCCGGCAAGGATTTGTCGGGCGCGAGCTTCCTAGCGGTCGGCCTGACCGGTGCCAACTTCCATGGCGCGACGCTATGTTTGACCGACTTTACCGGCAGCAATCTCATGCGCACCAATTTTGCCAATGCCGATCTCGCCGGCGCTCGTTTCAATCATTGCAATCTTTCCGGTGCCAATCTTGGACGCGCCAATCTCGATCCGACCGAGATGAAGGATGAGAAGGGCAATGGGACCGGACGATATTTTTCCTCCTCCCTCGTTGGAAGCAATCTAAACG
>CAUZWH010000488.1:0-2825 GCA_963583675.1 Alphaproteobacteria bacterium | reverse complement strand
CTTGGCGAAAAACACAAGGTCCGCAAGTTGGCGGTTTCCGACACGGGACCCGCCTTCGAGGATTACGACATTTTGCTCTCGACCAATATGCGGGCAAAGGACGTATTGGCGGATGCTTTGCCCAAGGCCGACCTCATCATCGTGGACGAGGCCCATCGGGTATCGCCGAACGGAACCGGCTACAAACGGATTATCGACGACTTCAACCTGCATGGAAAAGCCGCGGCGCGTTTCATGGGGCTGACGGCCTCACCCGAACGCCGGACCGGCGATCAGCGTGACCAACTCAGTCTTGCATTCGAAGCGATCATAGATTGCGCAAATATCGATGACCTCATCGAAGAAGGCGTTTTAGTGCAGCCGGTCTATCGACCGCATTTTGTGCATGATCTGGATCTGGGCAACATCGATATTAGCTCGGGCGACTTCCCTGTCTCAAAACTGGCGCCTGCGATCATTAAATCATCGATGATCAAGTACGCGATCTGGAGCTATCGTGAGGAGCGTCAGAAGCTCTCAACGAAACCTATATCCGCCTGGTTCTGCGCCGATATCAGTGTCGCAGAAGCGACGCTGCAGAGCATCCAGCAGATCGGCGTCAAAGCTGCCATCGTCACCGCCAACACACCCATTGGTGAGCGGATGAAATTACTAGCGCGACACGAGACCGGCGATATCGAGGCGATGGTCTCAGTGGGTGTACTTGCTGAAGGTTGGGACAATCCGCATTGCAACATCATCGTCCATCTCAGACCTACGTTGTCAAAAGTGCTATGGGGTCAATCGGTGGGCCGCGGGTTGCGATCGGCACCGGGTAAGAACAAGTGCATCGTGATCGATGTTAGTTCCAATTGGTGCACGTTCGGACCGGTGGAAAAACTGGAATGGAGCCTTTGGAGTCACCGACGCTCATATATGCAGTTCATGAACCGATTTAATTGGATTGGGCAACAGCACGCCGGCGAGGGAGGCACCGCTGTCTATTTGCTTTGCAAAAATGAATTGCCGAATAAATTACGATGTTCGAACATCTACATGAAAGGTGCCCACGACGATGACACTTGTCCCGTCTGTGGTTCCTACGCTGCCGTCGATATTTACAAGGAGCAGAAGCTCGATATTGGGCTGAATGAGCACGGGCTACACCAGCTGTTCTTTGACCGCGTGCCTAAGGTTTATGCCGAAATGAACTCGTCCGTCTGGAACAGTCTAGGTGGCACAGCATGGAAATCGGCGAGTGGGAAAGAGCAAGTGTTTCTCGCTTTCTGCATGGCGTTCCAGGAAGTTTCCGGCGCGACCACAGAAACTGAATCAGAATATTGGGACGTAGCCTTGGCGGCCGAGGCGCGTATTCGTGACTATCTGGTAAAAAACAACATCCAGATCGTAAAGCAGCGCGATTTTAACCTCTCCTACCTCGCCGACGGGATGCTCGTCGGCAAAGAAATTCGCACGCTGCAGGCGCACTATGGAATTTCACTCTGTGGCACGGTGTTCCACACGCACACGCAGGACGAAAACGAACGCAAATACCAAAAGGCACTCAGAATCGCGGAGAGGCTCGCTTTGATAGGCTGCTCTTCACAAGATAATCTGCCTTATTTCAACGCCGCCGAGCACATGGCAGCCTGACAGCCCCAATTTCAGAGTAGCCTCGCGATCCCGGCGTAACCTCGTTACCCGGCAGAAGCGTTGAGGCGGCCGCACGTATTCGGCAACGAGTGCCGCTCTTTTTTCATAGAGTGGTCAATCCTAGCGTCCGAAGGTTTCGGCCAAGAATTCCAGGATTATTTTGCCGGCGCCAAACGCGCGAAGGTCGTTGTGGCCCGCGCCTGGAATGAAGACGCCGCGCTTTGGCTCGCGTGCCGCGGCGAGCAGTTTGTGCCCATGCGAGACCGGGATTGTGCGATCCGTATCGCCATGAATAATGAGCAGAGGCGCGTCGATTTCGGCGATGCGTTTGATGGATTCAAAGCGATCTTTCATCATCCACCGGACCGGCAAGACCGGATAGGCGCGGGCGCCGACGTCGGTGGCTGAGGTAAACGGTGCTTCAAGGACTACGGCGGCGACGTCGTGTTCCACCGCCATTTTCACGGCAACGCCGGTTCCTAGCGATTCACCGTAGAGAGCGAGTCGATCGGGGGTGACGCCTTGGGCGAGGACATAGGCGATGGCGGCGCGGCCATCTGCATAGAGACCGGCTTCAGTGGGCCGGCCATCACTGCCGCCGAAGCCGCGATAGCTGAGAAGCAAGACACCGTAGCCCGCTTCGAGCCAGGGTTTAATATTTCCACCACGACCGGCGATGCTACCGGCATTGCCATGGAAGTAGACAATGGTTGGCGCGCCGTCAGCGGTCGCCTCCTTAAACCAGGCGATGACCATCGTGCCGTCGGCTGCGGTCAATCGCGCGATCGACATCTCGGGCACGCCAGCCGCGGTCGGCGTATACATCATACGATCCGGGAAGTACTGCAACTGGCGTTGAACGACGTAAATCAACGCGACAACGACGAGATAAATCAGCGCGGCGATAACACCGACGCGAACGGCAAATTCCATGATCTACGCAGAGTTGATTTGGGTTCGCATCATTATCGCGACTGCCCACGCGAAGAGAAGCGCCGCAACGCTTGACCACCGCATTCTCGGGTGCTTCATTCAGCAATCCAAGACAAGAAGAATGCAAAGAGGAAACCATGGGACTTACAAATCAACAGGTGCTCGACGGTATCGAGGAGATCCATTCGAGCCGCCCGTTTTATGAACATCCGGCATGGGCTGGCATGCTCGACGGATCCTTCAACATCGAGCAAACCCGT
>CAUZWH010000487.1:0-2838 GCA_963583675.1 Alphaproteobacteria bacterium | reverse complement strand
CGATCGGTCACGGCGTACTCAAGGCAGAAGGCGGCACTTACGACAGCGCCAAATACCCCCTACCCGCGTATCGGCAAAAAGAGTGGTCCGGGATTGATCGAGCCCTTGTCTACGCCTTCATTCGGCAAGAATCACGGTTCAATAGCCGCGCACAAAGCCCGCGAGGCGCCCGCGGCTTGATGCAGCTCATGCCACGCACGGCAAGCGCGATGGCGCGCGACAAAAATCTGCGCCGTCGCGACCTCCGACGCCTCTTCTCCCCCGAGTTGAACATCGAGCTCGGACAGAAGTACCTGTCCCACCTGATCGGCCTCAAAGAGGTTCAGGGAAATCTCTTTCTTATGGCCGTAGCTTATAATGGCGGGCCGGGTAATCTCAGGAAGTGGCGCCGAGGAACCAAGCACGGTGACGATCCGTTGCTGTTCATCGAGAGCTTGCCATCGCTCGAAACCCGGCTATTCATCGAACGCGTTCTCGCCAATTTCTGGATCTACCGCGAGCGGCTAGGTCAGGACACACCTTCGCTTGATGCGATCGCAGCCGGAAATTGGCCCTATTATTTTGCGCTCGACGTCAAAGGGATCCGTGTCGCGCAATACCGGGCTTCCGATGCCGATTGACGATACGCGTCCATTCGTCGCCATAAATATCGCCGTCCTGACTGTTTCAGACACACGCACGGTTGACGATGATAAGTCCGGCCAAACGCTCGCAGACAGGATCACCGAGGCCGGGCATTATCTTGCCGGGCGCGTCATCGTCGCCGACGACCGCCAAGCGATCGTCGTCCAGCTGAAGGACTGGATCGCCGATCCCGGTGTCGACGTCATCGTCGCCACGGGTGGTACCGGCGTGACAGGCCGTGACGTGACTCCGGAAGCGTTTGCCAGCGTCTACGAAAAAGAAATTGCTGGCTTTGGCGAGGTATTTCGGATGATCAGCTACGAAAAGATTGGCACTTCGACGATACAATCACGCGCCACCGCGGGTGTGGCAGGCGGCACGTATCTGTTCGCTCTACCTGGTTCGCCCGGCGCCTGCCGCGACGGTTGGGACGAAATTCTAAAGTGGCAGTTGGACAACCGCTTTCGTCCCTGCAACTTCGTCGAAATCCTCCCTCGCCTAAGCGAAGACCCAGATTCGCGACGCAACTAACCAGACCGCCCAATCAAATTCGTTGGCCGGCGTGCCCGCCAACGCATCAGGTCCACAGCTGTATCGACATCATCAAGCATATCGGTCAGAGCGAATCTAGCCTGTCCGGCTAGATTCTCGGTCACATCAGCCAAGGTGTGGGAGGTCGACCAATGCACACCGTCGAACATATTTTTGACGAGTTGCCGGGGTGGGCGCGGGCGGCGTCGCATCCCAACGAGCCAGAATCCGCCGTCCTGAGCCGGCCCAAGAACCACATCAGCGCTATCAAGAGCTGTGAATGCTCTCGCGATATGCGCCCGCCGCAGATCGGGAATATCGCTGCCGACAAGCACGATTGGACCCGGCGGTAATTGCACGAAGGGGCGCGCCATGCGGGCTCCGAGATCTCCGCCGCCTTGACCGATTCGCAAAATCTCACGTGGCCAGGCTGGACTATCGACAAAGCCCTGCGGCGTAACCGCGAGCCAGGTTTGCCATGCCCGGTCGGCTCGTGCCCATCGCAACAGCGACCGGGTCGTATCTCGATAGAACTTCCAGGCGCTCAGTGCGCCAATGTCGCGCGCTAACCGCGATTTCACTGCACCAATCTGCGGTGCCCGCACGAACACAACGAGATGCTTTTTCACGTCACTACTGTGCCAGGAGACAACGGCCTAGCGATAGAAACGAGCGAGCCGCTCGGGAGAGAGCCCACCGAAAAATAGGGCGACCAATATGATGTTCCGGATCCCTTGTCGCAAGTAACCGGATCGTCGGTACCGCTCGCTGGAAGTCATCGCGACGGCATCGAGCATGACAACGCGGCTACGACCAATTCGTCTAACGAGATCGACATCCTCCAAAAAAGGGAGGGGATAGTATCCGCCTATCTCTTGATACATTTGTCGTGAGACCAGCAATCCCTGATCCCCATAGGGAAGCCGAAAACGCGAACACCGCCAAGCGACGAGACGCTCGAGTCGCCGAGCGGCATCGGAGTCGTCGTCCAGAGCCAACCGAAACGCTGCGACACGAAGTGTGTTGCCAGGCGTGCGAACGAACTCGGTGACGATTTGTAGCCAGTTTGAAGCCACTCTCGTATCACCGTGCAGGAATAGGAGCCACGTGCCGACGGCGACACTCGCGCCAGCATGGAGTTGTCGCCCGCGGCCGCGCTCGACGTTGATTACTTTCGAACCGTGTGTCCTTGCGATACTCGCGGTACCGTCGCTGGAGCCGCCATCGGCCACGATAATCTCAACCCTTAAAGCAGCCTGGTCGACCTGCAGCGCATCCAGTGTTGCTTTCAGGTGTGTGGCGGCATTCAAGGTGGGAATGACTACACTCAGATCAATTTGTGCCACGCACGTCTCTATGTTCTTGATTCGTTCTTATAACTCATTCTATGCTGACGCTATGCAACCGCTTAATCCAGAGAAAATCCCAGAGTCGGCGCGTCGCGGACGTGGTGCTTTGTCAAACGCGACCAATCGCTTCGACCCGCAAAAGAGATTGAAACATGACGAAGATTTCGCGTTCGACGATGGCTGGCACGATTCCGACGAAGCCCCGGAGCCGATTGAAACTGAGGTTACGGTCGATCGTACCCAATCAATCATCGCACGCAACAAATCCCCCGATGTCGGCTTCGACCGGTCGATAAATCCTTACCGCGGTTGCGAGCATGGCTCGCATCTACTG
>CAUZWH010000486.1:0-2843 GCA_963583675.1 Alphaproteobacteria bacterium | reverse complement strand
GATGACCGCGAGGAGGTTGTCAGTCTGCACCTCTACGGCCGCGAGATGAGCGGGTTCAACGTCTACGATGCCGACGCGGGAACGCGGCGCTTTATCGATCTGCCGCCGCAAAAATCCTAACCGCACGAAGCTCGAAAACGATGTGCCGCTGGCTTGCCTATTCCGGACCCCGTTTGCGTATGAGCGAGCTGCTGTTCGATCCGGTCAATTCACTGATCCGTCAAAGCCTGTCGGCCCAACGCGGTACGGTACCAACCAACGGCGACGGGTTTGGCCTGGGCTGGTATGGCGAACGCAAGCGACCGGGACTATTCCGCGATACCTTGCCAGCGTGGAACGACGCCAATCTGCACGATCTCGCGCAACAAATTGCCGCGCCATTATTTTTTGCCCACGTTCGCGCGTCGACCGGCACCGCAACCAGCCGCGACAACTGCCACCCGTTTCGCCTGCGCAATCTTTTGTTCATGCACAATGGAGAAATCGGCGAGTTCGTACGCATCCGGCGCGATATCGAGCATCTCATCAAACCGGAACATTACGCCCACCGGCATGGGACAACGGATAGCGAGGCTTTCTTCCTGCTCGCACTTGGCAACGGACTTGCAGAGTCGCCGATCGATGCGCTAGCCACGACCGTCGCTCAGATCGAGCAGATGATGGTTGCCGCAGATATCGACGCGCCGTTCACCATGACGGCGGCATTTTCCGATGGCGACGGTCTAGTGGCGCTGCGCCACTCGAGCAACCAAAAATCGCCAACGCTGTATTACGCGATGGCGGATCACATTCAGGTCGACGACGGTGCGCTTTCGTTTGTGGAGGGGGATGGCACGGTGCTGGTGCTGTCGGAACCGCTCGATGAAGCCGACGAGCCCTGGCAGGAAGTGCCCGAAGACCACTGCTTGATCGCGCGCGACGGCGGCGTCGAGGTTGCGCCGTTCGCGTAGAACTAGTTTTGCAGAGGACGTTCTGATCAAGCGATATTACGATTTTGGCGCCACGGTGAATTTCACCACGCGACCCTTTGAATCCACACCGGTGCCGGTCGATCCCTGCCCCGGGCCCTTTGCGTCAAAACGGCCCGATGCGGCCAGTCCGTTGGTACAGGTGAGCGACCAAGTGCCGATCGCGCAGGTTACGATCTCGAAACGGCCGCTGCATTTGGCGCTCTTATCCGGGAACTCGGTTTCGATCCGGCCGCTGCGGGAATCGCTGAGTTGCGCTTCGCCGACGAGAAGATCATTGACGCCTTCCCAGCTTACCGCCAGCGTCCGGGTTGTGGACGGTACCGAGGCGGTCGTTTGGGTCGATGCGGACGAACCGGATTGCGCCGGTCCGTGTTGAGAAATCCACGCAAGATTTTCTGATTTCTGTGCTGGCCGATAGGATTCCATTTCAGCTAAAAACGCGGTCAAGGACGAATCAGACCCACAATAATCAGCCGTTATGACCAGATCATATGGGGTCTGCGAGCCACCCCGGTAGATGTTGGAAGAGCGACCGTAATCATAAGCGTACTTGGCCCACACGCATTTCGACGAACCACGGGCGAAATATGCGCGGCATGCTGTTCCCTTGCGATGGCGGAAAAACTTATACGTGGAGCGATCTACGTCGCCCTTCTTGTCTGCGAGATAGTCAAGAACTTTGGACTTTCTACAGTCATTAAGACGGAACCCATCGTCCCCCGTTACAATCGATGTACTGCTCGAAATCCGAACCAACATTGCTTGGCCCGTCGAATCACAAAATTTGAGATCCTGTCCATAATTCGTTTGTCAAAATACCACTGCTCAACAAACACAAACTCAAACCTCCCGCTTTCGAGAATGTTTGCAAGGACGTCCTTGGCGGCAATGATCCCCTGCTGGACAACTGATCGGGGAACGCCCGCCGCGTCCTTCGACTGCGCGAGTGCCGGCATCGGGTGGGTGGCGTAAGCTACGCCAAGCGTAATTAGGAGGCTTCTTAACAACATCGGCATCCTCTCGATAGGATCCGTTAACTTACCATAGATGGCAGGAAACGGCCCGTTCGGCCGCGGCGCAGTCAGCGAGGTGCCGCGCGAGATGCGCTCATCTTGGATCGAGCCGCTGATAACTGCCCCCTCAAAAGCGATGGTCCACAGGTCACTGACGGTTATTTTTCCGTCAATACGTAGGCAAGCTGCGCCTGGTAGCGCTGCCTGTCGGACTCGCTGTCCACGTGGCGGACGAGATCATAGAAACTGTAGGTGTATTTGAAGACGTGGCCGACGAGCCATTGGCGGCTGCCCTCGAGATCACGCTTCCAATAGTCGGCCTCGAGCGGCACAGAACAGACATTGTTGTGCTTGGGAATCGGCTCGCCCTCGTCGGGTTGGTTGCGTGACAGCTTGACGTAAAGGCGGTGCGCATCGTGGCCTTTGGCCGCGAGTTCGCCATAACCTAGCCGGGCCAGTTCAATCAGCGCGTGCGCGTGGGTCAGCAGGTGGCCGACAATTCCCTGATGCAGGAACGGATAGACATTTTCGATCGCTGAGAAGGCAGCCAGGGCGCTGAGTGCAATTGTCGCCTCATCGGTGTAAGCGGGGACGTCGTCGGCGGGTTCGACGCGAACGGCCAGGATGTCGGGCCAACCATAGAAGGGACGCCCGGGCCCGTGGTCGTAGAACTGGCGGACCAGCGCAACCAGCCCGGCGATGGTTGCCGGCGTCGCCAGTTCGGGGCGTTGCCTTAGAGCCTTAAGAGCCAGCGACGCGAAAATAACGTTGTGACCGATCGCGTGCAGTTCGACGATGTTATCGTCGAGTGCAGCAATGATGGAGGTAACGTCGCCCATCCCCTTCCCAGCCCGATCGT
>CAUZWH010000485.1:0-2844 GCA_963583675.1 Alphaproteobacteria bacterium | reverse complement strand
CCCGGCGACGAGGTCTGTGCGCTGGTTAGTGGGGGTGGCTACGCTGAATATTGCCTTGCCCCAGCCGACAATGCGCTTCCCATCCCAGCCGGGCTCGACGCGATCGCCGGCGGCGCGTTGCCAGAGGTGTACTTCACAGTTTGGGCCAACCTGTACGACCGGGCCTGGCTTAAGGACGGCGAGCGCTTGCTCATCCATGGCGGCTCGAGTGGCATTGGGACCGCCGCGATTCAACTCGCCAACGCGCTTGGCACGCGTGTTTTTGCGACCGCGGGCAGTGCCGAGAAGTGCGCAGCCTGCGAATCGTTAGGCGCGGAACGGGCGATCAATTATTGCGAGGAGGATTTCGTCGAAATAGTCAACGAACTCACCGACGGAAAGGGGGTTGATGTCATCCTAGACATGGTTGCCGGGGACTATGTCGCTCGCAATCTTGATGCCTTGAGCACGGGCGGGCGACTCGTTCACATCGCCTCGCAAGCCGGCCACCGCGTCGAAATAAGCCTCGCGCCCATCATGATAAAAGGCGCCTACCTGACTGGATCACGCCTTCGGCCCCGCTCGATCGAGGAGAAAACACAAATAGCCGAGCAGTTAGAGCGGGTGGCCTGGCCGTTGCTCGCAAATGGCAGTATCAAACCGGTTATCGATTCAACATTCGCGCTTAGCGATGCGCGCGATGCACATGCGCGGATGGAATCCGGTCAGCATATCGGCAAAATACTGCTTACGCCTTGAGGTCATCGGTGGGCCAACGGTGGGCTAGTCGGCAAATGAATCGACCGCCGCGTGTTCTCTTAGCTTTTCACCGCGCGATCAAACATGTTAGTTCTTGCGCGATGCCAGTTGCCAAAGGGCGCCGGCGTCTCCCGATAGCAACGGTTGACTAGGAGGTCAGATGGCGCTGCCCCTCATGCCGAAAGCCACGGCCGTGTGGCTTGTCGACAATACTGCGCTTACATTCGATCAGATCGCCGATTTCTGCGGCCTTCACCCGCTTGAGGTGCAGGGTGTCGCCGACGGCGAAGTCGCCGTCGGGATTGTCGGACTCGATCCGATTTCAACCGGCCAGTTAACTGCTGACGCGCTCAAAGCAGCCGAAACCGATCCCAGCATAAAACTGGAGATAGCGGAAACGACGGTACCCAAGCCGGTCGCGCGCGCCAAGGGGCCTCGCTATACGCCCGTTGCCAAACGCCAGGATCGCCCCAACGCGATCGCCTGGCTGCTGCGTTACCACCCCGAACTGACCGATGGACAAGTCTCAATGCTTGTCGGCACCACCAAACCGACAATCGATTCGCTCCGCGACCGCACCCATTGGAACATGAACAACATTAAGCTAGAAGATCCCGTATCGCTCGGCATGTGTTCACAGCTTGAGCTTGATACGGCTGTCACCAAAGCGATGCATCGAGAGCGGGCGCGTAGGGCCCGCGAGGATCGCGAGACGCGTAAGCGTAAGCGCGAGACGATGGCCGCCAGCGGCATCGTCGCCGATGACACGGCAGATCTAGACGCGGCCAGCGACGAAGCGGCCGAAGAACCGACATTGCCCAATCAAACCGATCAGCGCGGACAGCCCCGCCCCGAACTATGGGCAGGTGCTGCGAAGGCGGCAGAACCCGCAGAAGTCGCGCCCACCGCCGACGTGTTCACGGCGACCACCGACACGTCGGCTCCATCCGCCGCATCCGCCGAAAGTGTCGCCCTCGAACGGGAACGCGTGTTCAGATCACCGCGCGCCGAGCCGGAGGCGCCGAAAACCGAGACAGGTGAGGCTACCGAGCCCCGCACGCCGCCAGCCGACGGTGCCGCCTAAGCACGAAGCGCTCTGCGTACCACCGCTATTCGGCGACCTTGGCGCCCTCGCTTGCCAATCCCAATCCCCGCAGTGCTTCGGTGATTTCGTCGAGTATTGCGGGATCATCGATTGTCGCCGGCATTTTGTAGGCCTCGCTATCGGCAATACGCCGCATCGTCCCCCGCAAAATCTTGCCAGAGCGGGTCTTCGGCAGTCGCTTTACCACTGTCGCCGTTCGGAATGAGGCCACCGGGCCGATCTGATCGCGCACCAGCTTAACCAATTCACCGACCACCTTATCCTCACCGCGATCGACGCCCGCATTGAGGACCACGAAGCCGACAGGGATTTGCCCCTTAAGCTGATCTGCCACGCCAATTACCGCGCACTCGGCGACATCGGGATGCGAAGCCAAAACCTCCTCCATCCCGCCGGTCGAAAGGCGATGGCCGGCAACGTTGATGATATCGTCGGTGCGACTCATTATGTAGAGATAGCCGTCCTCGTCGCGATAGCCGGCGTCCGCAGTTTTGTAATAGCCGGGATAGTCCTCGAGATAAGAGCTTTTGTAGCCTGCGTCGTTGTGCCACAAGGTTGGCAAGCAGCCCGGCGGTAGCGGCAGTTTGATGACAATGGCCCCGTTTTCTCCCGCCGCAACCTCCTTAACATTTTCGTCCACAATACGAACGTCGTAGCCAGGCACTGCCTTGGTTGGCGAGCCATGCTTCACGGGTAGCGTGCCCAGCCCGACGCAGTTGGCGGCAATCGGCCAGCCGGTTTCGGTCTGCCACCAGTGGTCGATCACCGGGACGTTAAGGTTGCGTTCTGCCCATTTGAGGGTAGCCGGATCCGAGCGCTCTCCAGCCAGGAACAGGGTTCGAAAGTCGCTTAAATCGTATTTTTTGACGTAGTCACCGCCCGGGTCCTGCTGCTTGATTGCCCGGAATGCGGTCGGTGCGGTGAACATCGCCGCCACCTTGTGTTGCGAAATCACCCGCCAAAAAGCTCCCGGATCGGGTGTGCCAACCGGCTTTCCCTCA
>CAUZWH010000484.1:0-2867 GCA_963583675.1 Alphaproteobacteria bacterium | reverse complement strand
GCCGGTAAGTTTGGCAAGAAGTGATTTTTTTCATCCGGCAAAAAGATCAGATTCTACGCCAAAAGATAAAGGGCCGGACGGGGACCTAGGTGATCGAGTTCGTGGAGAAACTCTATTCGGCCTCCAATCCAAAGTGCTCGATAACGCTGGGATTAATAACCCCGGAATGCAACGCCAGCAGCACGAGCTGCGTATCTAGTCCATCGTCGGTTCCAAGCGCGGCAACAACCCGCGCCTCGGCCTGATCGGCGAGTGTGGTATCGTTTACTGCCTCGAAATCGTGCGGGCCGAGTATGCAGTACGCCAAAAGGCGCGAGGCATGGACGTAAGCGACGTCGGTGACCGGGCCCACCTCCTTAAGCAGATTTAGCGCGGTGAGCTTTACCGGCTCTGGCACCAACGCTGGATGTAGACCCGCGTCACGAAGCTCGCGGTCGAACTGTTGTAGTTCGCGTGAGCGGCCAAACATGCTGAATATGCCGCCGAACATGGGTTCAGCCCGGCTCTAGACGAAGCCCATTGACCCTGTCGCTATGCGGCGCCAATTTCAGCGACACTTTCCAACTCCTCTTGGCCCGCAATCCAGGCGGCTTCGGCGGCGTCGAGATCGCGTTGGAGCCATCCGATTTTCTGCTGCAGCTGCTTCGCGTCTTCCGGCTGTTCACGATAGAGATCGGGGTCGGCGAGCCTTTCGAGAATTTCCTGCTTTTCAAGATTCAAACGCTCGACCAGTGCTTCAGCCTTCTTGACTTTCTTGGTAAGCGCCGACGAGTCCCGGCGCCGCTCGGCCGACTCACGGCGCTTCTCCTTTTTGCTCGAACTTGCCCCGCCGGGCATCGGCTTGGCCTCGACCTTGGGCCCATCCACGACGGATCGAACCTTGCGGTCAAGCGTAAGAGCCCGATAGTCGGCCATATCCCCCTCATAGGGCGCGACGCAGCCGGCGCTGACGAGCCAGAATCGATCGACGGTTAATGAGATCAGATGCGGATCATGGCTGACGATCACCACCGCTCCATCGAACTCGTTGATTGCCTCGACCAAGGCGTCGCGCGACGCCATGTCGAGATGGTTAGTCGGTTCATCTAACAACAATACGTGCGGCTCGGACGCCGCGATTTGTGCGAACACCAGACGCGCCCGTTCACCCCCTGACAATGATCCGATACGCCCCAGGACCATGTCGTTGGTGAACCCAAAACGACCCAGATAGGTGCGCATCTTTTCCGGAGTATCGCCGGCGCGCAGCCGGCCCAGCGACTCAATGGGACTTGCCAATGGATCGAGTTGTTCGGTCAGTTGTTGGGAAAAATAACCGACCCGAAGCTTCGATGATTTTACCACTTCGCCTGCCATTGGCTTAAGCATGCCCGCTAGCAGTTTGATAAACGTCGTCTTGCCATTGCCGTTGGCCCCGAGCAGCGCGATTCTGTCGTCGTTGTCCAAGCGCAGCGACAGGTTTGAGAGAACCGGCGCGTCGTCGTAGCCGACGTCGACCCGATAGAGACTGTAGAGTGGCGGTGCCAGCATCGCGACTTTAGGAAAGTGGAAGTTCGGCGTGCGCTCGCTGGATATCGGGACCGGCGGCGCCAGGCGCGCCAACATCTTAATCCGAGACTGAGCTTGTTTTGCTTTCGTCGCCTGGGCACGAAAACGATCGACAAATTTCTCCATATGGGCGCGTTGGGCTTCTTGTTTGACACGTAGTTTGCCGTCCAGCTCCAGCCGCATTCGGCGAGTCGCTTCAAATCGATCGTAATTGCCCTGGTAGCGAACAAGCTTCATGTTTTCGAGGTGAAGAATTTCTTCGACGGCGCGATTAAGAAGGTCGCGATCGTGACTGACGATCACGACAGTTCCTTCGTAGCGCGCGATATAGTCCTCCAACCACAGCGTTGCTTCGAGATCGAGGTGGTTGGTCGGCTCGTCGAGGAGCAGGAGGTCCGGAGCGGTAAACAGCAGCGAGGCCAACGCGACGCGCATGCGCCAGCCACCGGAAAACGAGGCGCAGCTCCGTTGCTGCGCGGCTTCGTCAAACCCCAGACCAGCGAGAATTCGCGCTGCACGGGCATTCGCGGTATACGCTTGCCGCTGGCCAAGCAGTTCATGGATCTCGGCGATCCGCCCCGGCTCAGTGGCGGTTTCGGCTTCCTGCCACAGGCTCGTCAACTCCACATCAGCGCCAACTACGGTATCGATCAGGCTGTCGCCGCCGCTCGGTGCATCTTGAGTGGTAATTCCCACGCGCCAGTGCGAGGGAACCGAGACGAGCCCGCCATCGCCCTCGACCACGCCGGTAATCAGACCGAACAGTGTTGTCTTGCCGGCACCATTACGACCGACAATACCGACCTTATGACCCGCGTTAACGACTGCATTCACATCGTCGAATAGAAGGCGGCCAGCGATGCGGTAGGTGAGGTTTTCTATCTTCAACAAAACTTTGCTCCGCCCGAGGGCGTGATGGCTAACGAACTTTCAGAACTTGGACGGCGTAGATAGCCGAAACGGAGAGCCACGGCAAAACCTACGCATACTTAAGACTTGCTCAGCCGGCCCGGCCCCGCCGTAAATTATTTCTATTGCAGCAAAACCGGGTCGCGATCCGACTTACGTGTGATATGGCTGCCCAGATGACCGACGAGCCTCGACTCAAAACCAAAACCTGGGTGCAAGCTGGGATCCGCCGCGGCGATGTCGAAGGCCTTGTAGTGGTTGTCGTGCGTAGCGGTAACCCTGATGCCGGTAGTGTGCTGGTAAAACTAAATCGCTTCGAGAATGGCTGTGTCGTTTATAGCCAGACCTACAATTTTGATGGCAAGCGTGTGTGGATTTCTGCAACTGGCGACGATCCCGTCGACGAGCCC
>CAUZWH010000483.1:0-2869 GCA_963583675.1 Alphaproteobacteria bacterium | reverse complement strand
CCGACTCCCTTAGTCATCATCGCTAAACCGGAGGTTTGCGATGCTCATCGCTGTAGAAGCGCTGTTCGATCGCATCCCAAATATCTACCTCCAGCGAGGTGCCGTCGAAACGGTTGACTTCTTGCAGGCCGGTCGGCGAAGTAACGTTGATCTCGGTCAGGTAATCGCCGATAACGTCGATGCCCGCGAAGATCAGGCCGTGCCGTTCGAGCGCCGGGCCTATCGCTTCGCAAATTTCGAAGTCGCGGGCCGACATCTTGATCTGCTCGGGCCGACCACCGACGTGCATATTCGAGCGCGCTTCGCCTGCGGCTGGCACGCGATTAACGGCACCAGCGGCTTTGCCATCGATCAATATAATGCGCTTGTCGCCTTCGCGCACGGCGGGAACGTAGCGCTGCACCACTATCGGCTCGCGGTAAAACTCGCTGAACAATTCGATTAGTGAGTTGAGATTGTCGCTTTCGGGTGAGATGTGAAAAACCCCAGCACCGCCATTGCCATAAAGCGGTTTCACAATGATGTCGCCATATTCGCTGCGGAACGCCTTGATCTCATTGATATTACTGGTGATCAGCGTCGGCGGCATAATGTCGACGAAGTGGGTAACGAACAACTTTTCGGGGGCGTTGCGAACCTCAGCCGGATCATTGACGACCAGGGTTTCGGGATGGATCCGCTCGAGCAGATGGGTCGCGGTGATGTAAGCCATATCGAACGGTGGGTCCTGACGCATCAGCACCACATCGAGCGTCGCTAGATCAAGATTTTTCGGCTCGCCCAGAGTGGCGTGATCACCCGCGGTGCGGCGCACCGACAGCGCCCGCGCATACGCATACACCCGGCCATTCTTCAACGATAGGTCCTTGGGTAGATAGTGAAAGAGCTGGTGGCCCCGGCGTTGCGCCTCCAGCGCTAAAACGAACGTTGAATCGGCGTCGATGTCGATCGACTCGATTGGGTCCATTTGGATGGCAACGGCGAGACTCATGGTCGGTTACCCAGTTATCAGTCGGGGTAGGAGATCACGGACAAGACGCCGTCAAGCAATCGTCTGCGGACGACACGTCTATGGTTTCAATTCAAATTGCGCTGCAGGCGCTGAAGCAGGCGCGCAGCATCGTTGCGCGTCGCGCTATCGGGCGCGCGCTCGAAATAGGTCTCCGCGAGCTTGACCGCGCGCTGCACCTCACCAACCTGGAACGACGTCACGCTGGCATCACGCCACAGGGGCACGTGGTCGGGCGCAAACAAAAGCATGCGGCCGACAATCTCGTGCGCACGGTTGAAATCACCATCGCTAATCGCTCGCGACTTGATGTTGTTCTGCAATCTGAGCAGCACTTGCCGGTCGTCTACTGTGTCGAAATAATCGCGTTCGAGTTCGGCGTCGCCACCGGCAACCCGTTTGAGCAGGTTGCGCATCTCGTCGGCTTCCAATGAACGCCCATCATGGAATGGATCGATCACCTGCCGATTACCGTCGACGTCAAGGCGGATCAGGAAATGCATCGGAAAATTGAGGCCTGCCGCCTGCCAGCCTTGCGCTCGCGCAGCATGGATATAAAGGATGCTGAGGGCCACGGGCAGCCCTCGTCGGCGCCGAATCACTCGAATCAGGTCGGCATTTTGGGTGTCTTCATAGGTTTCACTATCGCCGCGATAGTCGAAGCGTTTACAAAATGTATGCGCCAGTGCCTGCGCCGGCACGCTTCCGCCAGCAACGGCTTGCTTGGTCTCCGCGACCAATTCATCAAGGTGCGCGAGATAAGGGTCGAGCACCTCATCGCTATGATCCAGCACGGCAAGCGCGAGCGCCGCAGGCGCCAGGTCGATGATTTCGCCCGGCGCCGTCGCGAGCTTCTTTAGAAAATTTTCGTGCTCACTCTGGTCCATTCTTAGGCCTTGCGGCGGGGATCGTCCTTGAGCAAAACATGGCTGACCACTTTCTTGACGCCCTTCACATTCCGCGCGTGCTCGACGAGTTTTTGGTGCTCAACTTCGGTCCGTGCGATGCCCAACAGGTAGACGATAGCGTTAACCGTCGTGAGCGTGAAGTTTATCGCGTGGATATCGCGATCAGACAGCATCTTGAAACGCAGCTGCGCGGTAATCGAAGCATCCTTGACGAAACTGCTGACATCACCGGGTCGTGCAATCTGAAGCTCATTCAAAACCTCATTGACGCCCTTTACTTTCCAGGCAAGTTCGGCGGCGCTGTCGCGGTCGGCTTGTGTTGGCACAACACCGGTTAGCATCACCCGGCCCTCGACCACATCGAGGTTGGTTTTTGCAAATAACATCTCGCTTTCGCGTAGGAGTCGTTCGTTGATGCGGAACTGAATCGACGTGTCGTCGACCGCGGTACCAATTGAGCGCTCTTGGGCGACCGCGATCCCCGTGGTCGCACCAGCGCCGATCGCCGTGCCTACGCAACCGCTAAGCGCTAGTGACGCAATCAGGACGAAACAGGTCGAAATCAATACAGACGGATTACTCGTACAGCGTTGGTTCATGTTTCGGAGTCTCCCGTTGTCACTAACTGGGCTGCGCTTCGGGAAAGCTAACCAGCAATTGGGGCGAATTAGGGGCGCCAAGCATCGATAATATGTCGTGGCCAACGCCATGGTACCACGGTGATTACGTCGAAGCGCACCGTATGTTCCACAACGTTGGGATAACCGGCGAGGAATCCCATTGCACTTCTTTCAATACGCCGGCGCTGCTTCGTTGCGATCGCTTCGAGGGCGACCTCGTGACCGGCGCGGGCCTTCACCTCAATGAACGCGACGACGCCACCGCGGCGCGCAACGATATCGGTCTCACCAAACCGGTTGCGGTAGCGCTGGGCGAGGATGTGATAGCCGCG
>CAUZWH010000482.1:0-2876 GCA_963583675.1 Alphaproteobacteria bacterium | reverse complement strand
TCCTGTTCTTCGCGGGTGATCTGCCATTGGCGGGCGACGTTTTCCGCGGTTGTTCCCATGTGATAGCCGTTGAACGCGTCCCATAAACCGTCTCGGATCATGGTATCGACAAACTCAACATCACCCATCTTCTTGCCGCTCCGCATATAGGTGGCATGGGGCGCCTGGCTCATGCTTTCCTGGCCGCCGGCAACAACGATGGTCGAATCTCCAGTCGCTATCGCCTGCGCTCCCAGCGCCACCGCCCGCAGCCCCGATCCGCACATCTGATTGACGATCCAGGCCGGCGCCGCGATCGGAATGCCGGCATTGATCGACGCCTGGCGGGCCGGATTCATACCCTGCGCTGCAATCAGGATCTGCCCCATGATGACCTCCGACACGGCGTCGGGCTCAATCGTCGAACTCTCGACGACATCGCGGATCACGGTTTCGCCCAGGTAAGACGCGGGGAGCACCCCAAAGACCCCGTTGAATGAACCCACCGGTGTTCGTTTGGCGCTGGCGATGACGATGTCGGTCATTATTTCCTCTCGGCTCGGTTGGCTTCGCATGGGTGTTTTATCTGGGTGGCGCCAGTTGGTACCAATTGAAGCGCCAAGTGATGTCGTTTCGGCATGGAGGGCCGGTTTCTCACTGGTTCTGCAGGTGGAAACCTGCCCACTCTTTATGGTCGCAAGACAGCCGGTTTGCAACGCAATCGGCCAGAAACCTTCCCTGAGTTAACGATTTGTTAACCATAAGCCGGAAAGCTCTTAACAAAAACTTTACCGACTGGACCGTACGCTGCGGCTCACTGGGGAGAACTTGCCGTGACGACGATTGCCACGTTGGTGGTGCCGCCGCCAACGTCACCTACGGCACAGACTGTTTCCGCTTTGGTGCAACCGCCTGAAGAGTTCGGGCGGCAACAGCAGGAACAACTCCGCGCCCGACCTTCGCAAAGCTAACGGCCGGTGCGTGATCCTCGGCGCACGCCTGATCCAACGATAGCAAAACGCGGTCGACCACAGCTCGAAAGCGATACGAACGAGCAAAACCGCGCCAAAGTAATTCCCTTCCCCGGCGCACAGGCCGACACCGAATCGTTCGATGACGCGTTAGCTTCACCGTCCAGCGTTTTTGTCGCCCAGGTTTTGGGCTAACAATCCGAACCACGAGCCTCGACCAACGCGTTCGAACGCGGTATCGCCGCCTACGAAGCGACGACGTCGCGAACCGACGCGTTCATCGGATCCACCCCGCCCGTCGAACTACGCACGTAAATCCCCCCGCGATGTCCACGGCGAAGCGGCTCGTAGCGATCGCACTGCAAGACCCGTACCTGTGACGTAACCGTAAACTGTGCTATGTGGCCGGCGATCTGCGGCCCCACGATCTCGCGCGGGTGCGCGCAGCAAACAAACTAAGAGCAGGGCTCATGGCGACCGCGACGACAGCTACCAAGACGATTTTTGAATTGTTGCGCACCGGCGCCGACGGCGACCCATCGATCGCTGCGCCCGAACGTACGCCGCTGGATTTCGCAGGGCTAAGAGGGCTCGCCGAACGCACGGTTGCCATGCTTAACGGCGTGGGATTGGGCCGCGGCGATCGCGTGGCCATCGTGCTCCCAAATGGCCCCGAGATGGCGGCAAGTTTTGTCGCGGTTGCGAGCGGCTGTAGTACCGCGCCGCTTAACCCGGCCTATCGCAAGGACGAGTTCGATTTCTATCTATCCGACCTCAACGCCAAGGCGTTGATCGTCGATGGCGGATCCACTTCACCGGCACTCGAGGTCGCGCGCGAGCGCAATATTCCAATCCTGGAACTCAATGCGAGCGCAGACGCGCCAGCCGGCTCGTTCACTCTTGCCGGGGAAACAGGAACGACAGCGAAAGCAACTGGCTTCGCCGAACCCGACGATGAAGCGCTGGTGCTGCACACCTCGGGAACAACCTCGCGCCCCAAAATAGTACCGCTGACCCATGCCAACATCTGCGCATCTGCGGGCAATATTCGCGACACCCTTGAACTCACCACGGGCGATCGCTGCCTCAACGTGATGCCGTTATTTCACATCCACGGGCTCATCGCCGCGACGTTATCGAGCCTGGGCGCGGGGGCGTCGGTCCACTGCACACCAGGTTTCAACGCACTTCGTTTCTTCAGCTGGATGGCTCAATGCGCGCCGACTTGGTACACCGCAGTGCCGACGATGCATCAAGCAATTCTGAGCCGTGCTGGCCGCAACAAGGAAACCATCGATAAGGTGCCGTTGCGCTTCGTACGCTCATCCAGCGCCTCGCTGCCACCCCAGGTGATGGCCGACCTCGAAGACGTGTTCGGCGCGCCGGTCGTCGAATCCTACGGCATGACCGAAGCGGCACACCAGATGACAAGCAATCCGTTGCCGCCACGGCCGCGCAAGCCGGGCACCGTCGGCATTGCCGCCGGACCCAACGTTGCAGTGATGGGCCAATCCAGCGAATTGGTCGCGGCCGGCGAGATCGGTGAGATCGTCATCCAGGGCGCCAACGTTACCTTGGGCTATGAAAGCAACCCGACAGCCAACGCCGAGGCGTTCACCGCGGGCTGGTTTCGCACCGGCGATCAGGGCCGTATCGACGACGAGGGCTATCTGACGATCACCGGGCGTCTCAAGGAAATCATCAACCGCGGCGGCGAAAAAATATCGCCGCGTGAAGTCGATGAGATCCTGCTCGACCATCCCGCGGTCGCACAAGCAGTTACGTTCGCGATTCCGCACGCCAAGCTCGGCGAAGAGGTCGGCGCGGCCGTGGTTCTCGACGAAGGTGCAGCCGCGACCGGCAACGAGATTCGTGATTTTATTTCCCAGCGCCTGACCGACTTCAAGGTTCCCCGCAAGATCGTGA
>CAUZWH010000481.1:0-2876 GCA_963583675.1 Alphaproteobacteria bacterium | reverse complement strand
TCGATTGCGGCCGCCGGCAATCGGCCGACCGGAAGTCGATAACGCAGTATTTCGAGGAGCCGAATCTCCTCTTGCTCGATATGGCCATCGGCTGCAGCGATTTCACAGGCGAGCGCGTGCGCGATCTAGCAAAGTTCATCGGATAACGAATCAACGATGAAGTCGATAGTTTTGTCGAGACCATCATCCTGATCGAGCATGCTGGCGCAATCGCGTGCCGCCTGCGGCAAGTGGTCGACATCGTAACCGTCGAACGACGGTAGCATCTGGACGATATTGCCAATCGTGCGAACCTCGTCGTCTGTCATATTGCTGTCGGCGGCCGACATCATGACCATGGTGTAAATGAGCGCGGTGTGATCGAGCATTCGAATGGATCCCTTAAGAGCCGCCTAGGCTTGGTGTTGCACGCTGCCGTCGCGGGATGCTCACAGCATGGCCGTGCCCTTGCTTTCCATAGCGTTCGTCGCCAAAAACACACGCACTTCGGCAATCGTCTTGGCTAGGCCAATGCGCTGAACAGCGACGTTCTCCGGAAATGCGTTCAGCAACCGCGTCGGTGTCATCCGGTCAAGCAGGATAAACACGCCGTGGTCGCTGGTCTGTCGTATCAGGCGCCCATAGGCTTGTTTGAGCCTCAGGCGGGCGATCATTTCGTCGTAGCGCCGGCCGCCAAATGCCTCGCGCCGTGCGCGATGAAGAATATCGGGACGCGCCCAAGGGACGCGTTCGAAAACAATCAGGCGCAACGAGGCGCCAGGAACATCGACGCCATCGCGGACCGCATCTGTTCCCAGCAAGCAGGTATTGCGTTCGGCGCGAAAGATATCGACCAATGTCCCGGTATCCATCGGGTCGACATGCTGGGCCAGGAGTTTGAGGCCTTCCGCTTCGAGAGCGCCGGCGATGCGCCGGTGAATATCGCGCAAACGCGATATTGCCGTGAACAGCCCAAGCGCGCCGCCGCCAGCGGCAAGGAATAACTCACGATAAGCGCTGGCAACTTGCATGGGATCATCACGGCGCACATCGGTGACCACGAAAACGCGGGTTTGAGCTGGATAATTGAAAGGCGAAGGCTCATCCACGCGCGCGGCGGGTAGGGGAAGATGCTGTGTCCCGGTTCGGATCTCGGCGCTCTGCCAGGTGTCGGAATATTCATCATCAGCGGCGGTATCGTTTTCGTCTGGTTGCCTGCGGTCACGCAGGGTGGCCGAGGTGATGACGGCGCCATGAGCTTTGCCCAATACCTCGCGCGCGAAGGGGATGGTTGGATCGATCCAGTGCCGGTGCATCCCCGCATCGAACGGTCGGCCCTGGCCGCGGACGATCGAAAACCAGTCGACGAAGCCCACCTCAGCCTCTTCGTCGATAGCCTCGTCCTGGCCGATGGTGGTGCGGAGGTCATGAAGCATGGCGGTCCATGACGCCAGCGTTGCGTCAATCCGGTAAGTGAGGCTGCGTATCGCCGCTTCAATGCGTATTCGCACCTGCGTTTCGAGCTCGGCCGCCTCGCGATCAAGTTTTGTAATCAGGTTCTGCCGTAGAGCGCGCAGCGGGTTGGCGAGGTTACGCAGCGCTTCCTGCAGAGCAATGCTTGCTTCGCGCACCGGCTCCGTCGCCGAACCAACGGCGGCTTCCTGGCTATAGTCACCGCCGCCACGTTCTGCGCGCGCCGCCACTTGGTCTGCCACGCGACTGAGAAAGGCTTCCGCGGGACCTTCGGCACTACCGCCGAATACCCGTTGCAGCCAACCCGGCGCCGGTAGCGCCGCCGCGCCGCGTAACGCTGCGGCGAGGTTGGCTTCGGCATCACCATCGCCGGTGATCATTTCTGTAACGCGCCGCTCCAATCCACGAACCCGGCCGGCGCGCCGGCCCCCGCCGCCGCGCACCCAACGCCTGAGTTCCGCCATTTCGATACCGCTCAAATTGGCCGAATAAGCACTGTCGGCGGCGTCGAATAGATGGTGCCCCTCGTCGAAGACGTAGCGCGTCGGCAGCCGTTCATCATCACCCGACATCACCGCCTGGGTCAGCACTAGGGCGTGATTGGCGATGACAATGTCGGCACCGCGGACGGAACGGATACTGCGTTCGGCGTAGCAACTGGTGTAGTGCGAACAGGCGGCAAAGACGCACTCGCCGCGGCGATGGCGGAGCCCATGTGTTGGCCCGCTACCGACGAGCTGGGCAAGCCAGGCGGGGAAGTCGCCCCCGAACAGGTCGCCGTCGCGCGTGGCCGCCGCCCATCGTGCCATCAGCCCCAGGGCGATTGCGCCACCGCCGAGGGTTGCACGCTCACACGCTTCCTCCAGGTTGAGCAGGCAAAGATAGTTTTCACGGCCTTTGCGAACGACGCTCTTGCGCTGCTTGATCGCGGGATCGGGGTAAAGACGGCTGAGTTCCTGATCGATCTGGCGCTGGAGGTTCTTGGTGTACGTCGACAGCCAGACCGTGCCGCCATTTTTCTCGGCCCAGAGGCTCGACGGGGCGATATAGCCCAGGGTTTTGCCGACCCCGGTGCCTGCTTCGGCGAGCACGACATTGGGTGCCCCGGCGAGATCGCGCGGCGCAAACGCGGCTGTGGCTGCAGCCGCGTAGTTGGATTGCTCAAGGCGTTCCTCGGCATGGTCCCCGACCAGTTCCGCCAGGCGTAGACGGGCCTCAATCCCGGTAATAGGCAGGTCGGTGGGGGGCGGCAAAGGCGCTTCTTCTTCCCATTGCGGCAGGCGGTTCCAAACGTCCAGACCCATCGTGCCGGCCCGCGTTCGGGTAGCTTTGGCTTGGTCCTCGGGCGTGATGCCAAGGGCGTTGGCAACCGGCCCACCCCACGACCAACCTGCACTGGCCATAGTGCGGGCAATTCGTTGTAA
>CAUZWH010000480.1:0-2882 GCA_963583675.1 Alphaproteobacteria bacterium | reverse complement strand
ACGATATTAGAACTTTGTGAGGGGGGGGTGCGGCGACCTTAGCGCAATGTCGTGGTGGGTCAACACGCCCTGGCATTAGGGGGCCACATTCCCCATGTTGTTGGAGAGGAATGGATGACACGGCGGGACCACAACGATCATGCGAAAACGGCACCTCTTGTTCTGGAACGCGTATTTCATCCCCGCGAGTGCAATCGTAGGCTTTGTCGCGGGAGGTTGGTGGACCTTCCTCACGCTGTTCGTCTTGTTCGTCGTCGATCCGATTGTCAATTTGGTGTTACCGGCTGACCGGCGCAATCCAAGTCCAGACGAAACTGAAAATCTCGAGCACAGTTGGTTATGGCGCTGGCCTCTGTGGCTGGCGATCCCCGTCCAGATCGTTTTGATCTTATTCGGATTGTGGGCTACGTCGACCCTCCACCTCTCTTTAGTCGAGATTGTAGGCGTAACGCTTTCGATTGGTCTTAGCAGCGGTGCCCTCGGGATTACGGTTGCGCATGAATTGATGCACCGCCTCTCGTGGAGCGAACGATCTCTCGCCACGGTGCTGATGATGAGCACCTCCTATCCACATTTCAGTATCGAACACGTCCACGGTCATCACCGCAACGTCGGACTGCGGGGTGATCCTGCCACCGCCCGCAAGGGCGAAGGATTCTACGCATTTCTTACCCGCGTCATTCTCAGCGGGTTTGTAAGCGCTTGGCAGATCGAGTACGTGCGCTTGGTGCGGCGCGGCCGCAACCCTAGATCTCTGTCGAACCGGATGGTGCGCTACGGTATCGCCATAGTCGCACTTTATGCGGCGATCCTTTTGGCGTTTGGCTGGGTCGGCGTGCTGTTCTTCGCCGCGCAAAGTTTTGTTGCCGTCGTCGAACTCGAACTTACCGACTACATCGAACACTACGGTTTGGTACGAAACGAAAATAACGGATCGCCTGAACCTGTGGCGGCCCGGCATTCGTGGGATACCGACTCTCCGCTCACCAATTGGTATTTGTTTCAACTTGGGCGGCACGCCGACCATCACCTACATGCCGGGCGGCGCTATCAACTTCTCGAGTCGCGGCCCGGCAGCCCGCGGCTACCTACGGGCTATCCGGCCATGCTGGTGTTGGCTCTGGTGCCACCTTTATGGCGCCGAATAATGGATCACCGTGTGGATGCAGTCGCTGCGGCACTTAAGTCGCCCGCTGATGAGGGTGACGCCGCGGCCGGTCTTAATATGCAATCCCATTAACGCCGAACCCCAAGCTTAACGCTCTGTGTTGGGGTATAAGACCGAGCACTTACCGCGATTCACGCGAGCAGTCGTTCGCGGCGCCGATTAGGCGTGCTATTTTCGCGCCCACGCGAGTCGGCATGCCCATCCAATCATGACTGTTCCACCCGCGAATCAAATCGTTGCCCCATTGGTTGCCTATCACGTCGCGAAGCAATTCTTCAACGCCCCGGGTCAGCGCACCGAGCGAATTGCCGTCGAGATAGATCGTGTTAATCGGTAGCGCGAACCGATCTCTGAACGCAGCTAGCGGATCACGGAAATCGCTATCTTGAGCGTCAGGTTTGAGATAATTTTTTCTTCTATTATTCTTTATTAACAGTTACTTATTGATGGTAGTTAAATAGCTCTCTAAATACTATCGGGAGCCGTGAGAATGAGCCCATCTGCTGGCGCTGTCTACATCGGCCCGGTCCGGGCAGAATGAATGCTCCAGCGAATTGATACCAGGAGGCGAAATGGGCTGCAGGCTAGACGAAAAGATCGTCATCGTGACCGGTGCGGGCTCGGTTGGCGAGGGATGGGGCAACGGAAAGGCCACGGCCGTATTGTTCGCGCGCGAAGGCGCTCGGGTTTTCGCCGTCGACATTAACGACATCGCGCTTGCGCAAACAGCCGAGATCATTACCGGGGAAGGTTTTCAATGTGCCACGCACACGGCCGATGTTTCTGACGAAGGTGATGTCAAAGACTTGGTCAATGCGTGCATGGCCACTTTTGGACGCATCGACGTCCTCCACAACAACGTTGGCATCTATGAATATGGTGGCCCGGTCGAGGTCGAAACTGAGAAGTTTGACCGCGTCATGGCGGTCAACGTTCGCAGTATGTTTCTCACCGCCAAATACGTCCTGCCGATCATGGAGAAGCAAGGCAGCGGTGTTATCGTAAACGTTTCATCGGTGGCTGGGATCAGGGCAGGCCGGGCATCGGTGGCCTATAACGCTTCGAAGGGCGCGGTTAATCAACTCACCCAGAATATTGCGGTGGATTATGCGGCCAAAGGGATACGCGCAAACGCAGTCTTACCAGGCTTGATCAATACCCCGATGATCGTTCACGGGATGGACGGCGCGGTGGATGCGGCCGGCGGGGTCGATGCATGGCTCGAAAAGCGGCACGCGAAGTCACCAACCAAACGCATGGGTGATGCGTGGGACATAGCCCATGCCGCACTGTATCTCGCGTCAGATGAAGCGAAGTACGTTAACGGTCACATGCTCGTCGTCGACGGCGGACTGTCGGTAAAATACTGATAGTGGGCGTCGCGAGTGGCGGCAGGTGCCGAGCCTCCTTGGGTTAGTTAGCCGTGCGGACTTGCGAGAATGCCGCGAGGCGTTTTGAATGGCGCAGCGGCCTAAAGACTCGTATAACGCGGCCGCCCGCCATCACAAATAAGTTCAAGCAGGGACAACAGACATAATGGCTAACTCACCGGTGTCAAACGAAACTGTTGCGCCGGAAGGCGTCGAAGTAAGAGGCGCTTTCAACGAAGGTTACGCTGAAATATTGACGACAGAGGCGCTTGCTTTCATCGCCGAACTCCAGCGCCGATTCGGACCAACCCGCGAAGCCCTGCTTGAGCGGCGTCAAGAAATCC
>CAUZWH010000479.1:0-2882 GCA_963583675.1 Alphaproteobacteria bacterium | reverse complement strand
GCCGGACGCCGGTACGCCGACGGTGCGACCACAGACGGGGTCATCGGAACCAACTATCCGACCCCAGGTCAACACCGCAGAACAGCGGGCCAAGCAACTCCAACAAACCAGGCGGATCAAGATTGAGTCACCCAAACTATCGGGAACGATGGCCGTCACTGGGGGACAACTCGATGATATCATTCTCAAGGGGTATCGCGAGGCGGTGACGCCGGGCAGCGCCAATATCACAATGCTGTCGCCAGTCGGTACAGCCCACCCGTATTACATTAAGTTTGGTTGGACGGCTGCCGATGAAAGCGCCGGAAAAATGCCAACGACTGACACGGTTTGGCAAAGCTCGTCCGATAGGCTGACACCGGCGACGCCGGTAACGCTGACTTGGGATAATGGCGCCGGCCTGTTGTTCGAGCGCATAATCGCACTTGATGAAGACTTCATGTTCACCGTCAAGCAGCGGGTCAAAAACAACAGTAATAACCCGGTCACGCTCTACCCTTATGGCTTCATCGCCAGAGTCGACGAACCTGCGACACTCGGTTTCTTTATTCTCCACGAAGGGCCAATCGGCGTTTTCAACGAACGTCTCGAAGAACATGATTACGACGATCTTGAGGACGCGAATGACGGCCGCATCGACGTTAACAGCCAAGGCGGCTGGATCGGCATCACCGACCAATATTGGCTGACCGCACTGGTGCCCAATCCGGAAGAAGCTTTTACCGGCAGCTTCAATCACAGCATTAATGACGGGCGCGATCGCTATCAGGTCGACTATATCGGCGGCGGTAAAACCGTCGCACCGGGTGCGACGACCGAGTCGATCAATCGGGTATTTGTCGGTGCCAAAGAGGTTCAGGTCCTCGACAAATATAAGGACACACTCGGCGTCTCAAATTTCGACAAAGCCGTAGATTTCGGATGGTTTTATTTTCTCACCAAACCGCTGTTCTACGTGATTGCCTATTTCTACGATCTGCTGGGGAATTTTGGATTGGCGATCCTGCTATTGACGGTGATCGTGAAGGCAATCTTCTTTCCGTTGGCGAACAAATCGTATCGGGCGCTTAGCGGCATGAAAAAGCTCCAGCCTGAGATGATGAAACTGCGCGATCGATACAAAGACGATCGCCAGCGTCTCAATCAGGAGATGATGGCACTTTACAAAAAGGAAAAGGCTAACCCGCTCGCCGGTTGTCTGCCAATCGCGGTGCAGATTCCGGTATTTTTTGCGCTCTACAAGGTCCTGTTCGTCAGCATCGAGATGCGGCACGCACCGTTCTTCGGTTGGATCCAAGACCTATCGGCACCCGATCCGACAACCATTTTCAATCTGTTCGGCCTGATCCCTTGGGACCCACCCTCATTCCTCTTGATCGGTATTTGGCCGATGATCATGGGTGCCAGCATGTTTCTCCAGCAGAAACTCAACCCGGCGCCGCCAGATCCGATACAGGCGAAGATCTTTATGTTGTTGCCATTTTTCTTCACCATTCTGCTCGCCGCGTTCCCCGCCGGGTTGGTCATCTATTGGACCTGGAACAATATTCTCTCGATCACCCAGCAATGGATCATCATGAAGCGTGAGGGCGTGGTTAACCCCACCGCATGACCATCTAAGCCACAATGGTCGAGGCCGCGCGATCCACATCCGCCCCACCATGGCGCGAAACCTTCGACGACGAAGAAATCGAAGGCGGTCGCCACCTGTTTGCCCAAGCGTGCGATTTTCTGCTGGGCGCAGTTAAGGCCGGACAACTCCCGCCTGTCGATGTTCCGGAAATCGCGATCATTGGCCGTTCTAATGTCGGCAAGTCGAGCCTGATAAACGCGCTGACCGGCCGCAATTCATTAGCGCGGACCTCTAACACACCCGGACGCACGCGAGAGATCAACCTGTTCTCTTTGGCAGATCGACTCTACATCGCCGATCTGCCGGGTTACGGCTTTGCCAAAGTTCCGAAGAACGAAAGAGATAGTTGGCCCGAACTCATTGAAAGCTACCTCAAAGGGCGGCCCAACCTGAGACGGACGGCCCTGCTCGTTGATTCGCGTCATGGGCTCAAGGATATAGATCGGTCACTAATGGCGGTGTTGGACGGCGCAGCGGTTACCTACCAAATCATCCTCACCAAAATCGATAAGGTGAAAGGTAGCCGGGACGCCGTCGCACAAACTGTCGCCGACGAACTCGTCACTCACCCAGCTGCCTATCCGATTATTTGGCCGACCAGTGCGGCCAAGGGTGAGGGAATTGCAGAGCTGCGCGCTGCCTTGGCGACGCTAGCTGCGCCATCATGATCAAGCTATAACCCGCCACCATGGCAAAGAATAACAAACGCAAGAAACCCGAAACTGAAAAGGCCGAAATTCTTGCCGAAGCGCTACCCTATATGCGGCGTTTCGCCGGTCAGACCTTCGTCGTCAAATTCGGCGGCCATGCAATGGGCGATGAATCGCTCACCGAACTTTTCGCTCAGGATATTGTTCTGCTTAAGCATGTCGGTATCAATCCAGTCGTTGTTCACGGGGGCGGGCCGCAAATCAGCAAAATGCTCGACCGGCTCAAGATCAAGAGTTCGTTCGTCGAAGGGCTTCGTGTTACCGATGCGGACACCGTCGAAATCGTCGAGATGGTTTTATCGGGCTCGATAAACAAGCAAATCGCCGCCGCGATCAACCGTGCCGGCGGCCGCGCGGTCGGGATATCCGGCAAAGACGGCAATTTGATCGAGGCGCGCAAGGTGACGCGCCGGCATCGCGATCCCCAATCGAACATCGAGCGTGTTCTTGACCTCGGGTTTGTCGGCGAGCCAGCCAAAGTTCGGACTGAACTGCTATCGGAACTTGCCAAATCACAGTTAATTCCGGTGATAGCGCCA
>CAUZWH010000478.1:0-2887 GCA_963583675.1 Alphaproteobacteria bacterium | reverse complement strand
TATTGGCGTTCCCGCCGGCCACAGCGCCTAACCCACACCAGCGCCAGCGCTAACAAAATCGCCGCAGCGCTGATCCGCGATCTCGAAGTGATCGAGGCGATGGTGCCTAATGAGACGGATGCGGTGCGGCGCACGCTCGACCGGCCGGAGGTGCAACAGGCTATCGATCAATCGCTCGGCGCCGGTGCCGCCGCCGTGGTGCGCCGGGTCTCGGTTAATGTAGGCGTGATCAATGGCGGCGTGAAAATCAACATGCTGCCGGCCGAATGTGTGCTCGATGTCGATTTTCGCCTGCCGGTCGGCATCAGTCGCGCCGCGGTGATGACTGAAGTGGCTAAGATCGCTGCTCGCTATGAGGGCATTACTTTTGAGGAGCTGTTGGAAGATGGGCCGGAGGCGAATTGGTCCGACCCCGAGCACGAAATGGTGGGTCACCTCGCACGCAATGCAGCCGAGGACCTGAGCCACACCCCCCAACCCATCGTAAGCCTGGGTGGTACGGACACTCGGTTCTGGCGCACCAAGGGGGTGCCCGCATTTGTTTACGGCTGTTCACCCAAAGGTATGGGTGCAGCCGACGAAAGCGTCAGCATTGACGAGTTCCACCACATCCTGCGCACGCACGCCCTGGCTGCGTTCGATTATCTCACCGCTGCCATCTGACGAGCCCGCCGGCCTCCCCGATAGTCATTCACGCTACGTCGCGGCATCCGCCTGGTAGCAGATCGCGTCGATCTCGACCTTCATGTAAGGCAGGGCTAGACGGTTCACGGCAAGCAGGGTGCTGGCAGGTTTGCTGGCGCCGAAATATTTTTCGCGAACTCCGTTCAATTCCTCGCGTTCGTCGCAATTATCCATGTAGCACGTGACTTTCGCGACATCATCGAAGCCAAATCCCGCCTCGCTCATGATCAAAGCGAGGTTGTCGTGCACCCGGGTCGCGTGATCGGTCATGGTAGTGCCGTCGAGCACGAAGGCGGCATCGAACGGACCCTGGCCGGAAACGAACAGGAAATCGCCACACTGCACGCCGTCGCAATAGTGACTCAGCGGTTCCTGGAAATCAGGCACGATAATCTCACGGCGCGGTGAGCCGCCGCTTAGAGGCTTGTAGGCGATCGCCTCGACAACGTGACTCATCCCTGGCACCACGCACCGTCGCCCGCCAACCAGCGTGCTGACCGGGCGATTGGCACCGAAGAACTCTTTGCGCGCGATGTTCACGCGCTTGAGGTCGTGCACGTTCTCGAGGAAGTAAACGACCTTGGCAACGTCGTCGAAGCCCATGCCGGCGGCATCGAGCATGATCTGCATGTTCTCGAGCGTCTTGTGTGATTGTCTGACGGGGTCGCCAAAGCCGACCGCATTGCCGGCGCGATCAAGCGGCCCGGTGCCGGATAGAAATGCGAAGTCGCCGCACACCACGACGTCGACATTGTAGCCCAGCGGGTTGTAGAGTTCCTCGCACCGGATCTCACGGCGGGCGGGGCCGCCGTTACGCGGTTTGTAGGCGACCGCTTCGATCTCCATCAACATTCCCGGCACAGCCGGATGGCCGATGCCGACGCGGGTGCTGGAGGGGCGGATTTCACCCAGATAGCCGCTGCAAACGGGTTCGATCTGCCGCCAGTCAAACACATCCTCCATGAAAATCTTGAAATGGGCGATGTCCTGAAACGTCATATCGGCGGCTTGCAACATGAGCTCGATGTTGTGGCAGGTCGCCTCGCATTGCTTGACGACATCGCCCGGCGCAATGACGCGGGCCGCGGTATCAAGCGGCGCGGCCCCCGATAAATAAAGAAAGTCACCACACAGCACGGCATCGGTGTGGTGGCTCAACGGTTCCATCATGTCGGATTCGATCCGGATTTCCCTGCGTGGCGGTGCGCCCATGACCCGTTTCCCCTTACGCGTTTCGGTTGTCCGCGCAGCTCCGATTAGCCGCGTGACCGCGAAAAACTAACCAAAACATCATAGCGTCTCGGTGAGTGTTTGGCGGCCCTGCAAAAACAACTCAACACTATAATCACCTGCTCCCTTCGCCCAAAACACTCGACCGGGAAAGGCGACGACGCTTATGGCAGAGGTGACTACGCCGCTGCGCTCAAGGTGTATCGGTCACTTGCAGAGCAGGGAAACTCAAACGCCGAGTATTATCTAGGTGTGATGAGCGAGTTCGGCCACGGGGTCGAAAAAGAATATGCCGAGGCGGTAATCTCGTATCGCAAAGCGGCGGAGGGCGGTTCGGTTCTCGCACAACTCAAACTCGGTTTGATTCATGATGAAGGCCTGGGTGGGGTATCGAAGGATCCCGTCGGGGCGATTCGCTGGTACCGCATGGCTGCGGAACAGGGACTCATTGCTGAAGCGATGCGAAAGGTCGGTTGGATCTACCACCGCGGCAACGATGTCCCTCAAGATCATGTCCAAGCATTCTTTTGGTTCAGTTTGGCGGCCCGCGAGGAGCAGCGAGCGTCTTCCGAAAATTCGCGCTGGTATTCTGAGGCCAAATGGATGCTCGCCATCCTGGCCGAGGGGATGGCGACGGAAGAAGTCGATGCAGCACGAAAATTGATTGCCGAGTGGGACGCCAAGCGCGTTGGCGCTTAGCGGCCGCCTGCCCGAGTCATGAGCGTGCGAGCTCTAATCTTCAAAGAAGACCAACGCGCGCACTTCAATACTCTCGCGTGGCCGTGCGCCGATCGGTGAATTGGGATCTTCGAATGACGTGTGCCCGGTAAAACGAGCGCGGCCGTCCGTGGCCGATTCATACGTCTTGAATACCAGTGCTTCATTTCGCTTCATTTCGGGAACATAGAACCACCGATGATCCGGATTGAACGCGATGTGGTAGGTCTCGCCGATCCGCTTCGGGTGTCGCCTT
>CAUZWH010000477.1:0-2923 GCA_963583675.1 Alphaproteobacteria bacterium | reverse complement strand
GATCTTGATTTTGTTCGCTTCGTCGTTGATTTGCAACAACGAATCCAGTGTAACCGATGCCGCTAGCGGCAGAATTAGACCACGCGGAAACGAATTTCTTCGCCTCGCAAGAGGCAACGACAGTTCTCCAGCGCAATGCCCAGACTACGCTCTAGGGTCTCTGGTGTAAGCCACGCGATATGTGGCAGGATGATCGTGTTATCCAGTTTTAACAATGGGTTAGCGGGATCCACGGGCTCAGATTCAAACACGTCAAGGCCCGCGGCACGGAGATTTCCGCTCTCCAAGGCAGCAATCAAGGCAGCTTCTTCTACCAACCCGCCGCGCGCTGTATTAATAAAAACGGCGCCATTTTTCATCGATGAGATTGCCGCCCGATCGATCATACCTGCGGTCGTTTCGGTCAACGGCAGGTGCAAGGACACAATATCTGAGTCCGCCAGCAGTTCAGACAATTCCCGCCATTCGGCCAGTGTCTCGCGCTTTCTTTCGCGCGCGGTATAAACGACATGAGCGCCCATCGCCAACAGCATCGGCGTCAACATCTGCGCGACCGCACCATAGCCAATCAAGCCGACGGTTCGCCCACCGAGCTCGCCAATACTGTCGAATAGCGCCGCATCGAGGGACCATCCGGCGCCGCGCCGCATTGCTTCGTCATATGTATGCACGCGGCGCAGCGCCGCAAGCATCAGCATCAAAGTAGTTTCGGCAACTGCCCGAGTGTTGGTTCCAGGCATATTCGCGACCTTGATACCGCGGGCCTGGGCAGCTTCGAGGTCTATCGTGTTAACGCCGACACCGATTTTCTGGATTAATTTCAGGTTTGGCGAATGGGCGATAGTCGCCGCGGTTATCGGTTTGAGCACATGAAAAACCGCATCAGCATCGGCCATCAAGTCGAGAAAGCGAGCGGTATCGCGATCGGGACAGGGCGTTATTTCTATGCCGTCCGTCGACAGTTCACTCAAGCGGGCCGATAATTGCGGACTCGCGTCATATTGGAACACGACCTTCACGCGCAGGGTCTCCGTCGATATCCGGGCTTGAAATCAGGTGGCTTGGCCGATAAGCCGAGCGCGGGACATTATCACATAACGGGGGCTAGAAAATTTCCGAAGCAGAACCAACGCGCGAGCCTGACCTCCAAACCCGCCGGGAATTAGAAGCCGCCTTGAAACGCATGGGCCTGGCTACTGCGCACCAACACCCCGAATTTGCCAGCCTTGCCGGTGGCGTGTCATCCGATATCTGGCAGGTTGAATTGACAACCGGAGATGCCTGCATCAAGCGAGCGCTTGCCAAATTAAAGGTCGCCGCCGACTGGCGCGCACCGGTGGAGCGCAGCAACTACGAATGTAAGTGGATTGAAACGGTGGGCGGGATTGAACCCGATGCCGTCCCGCGTATTCTCGGCCATGATGCCGACGCAGGCCTTTTTGTCATGGACTACCTAAATCCCGACCAGCACCCGGTTTGGAAACATCAACTCCGCGACGGTATCGCCGAACTCAAGACCGCGAGCGCGGTCGGACAAATTCTCGCGCGGGTCCACGCAGCCACAGCTGGCGATCGTCAAATCGCGGCCGCTTTCGACACGACCTTTATTTTTTTCCCGCTTCGCCTTGAACCCTATCTGCTGGCAACCGCCCGCGCGCACCCCGACCGCCGCGCCACCTTCGAAGATCTCGTGACCACCACCCAGGCGAACTGCAAAGCCCTAGTTCATGGTGACGTCAGTCCGAAGAACATTTTGGTTGGACTGGACGGGCCGATCTTCCTTGATGCTGAGGGGGCCTGGTATGGGGACCCGGCTTTTGACGCCGCTTTCTGCCTTAATCACTTGTTGCTCAAATGTACCTGGAATCGTCCGGCGACCGAGGGCTTCTTGGCTTGTTTCGAGGCCTTGGCCAGTAGCTACGTTCAAGGCTGCACCTGGGAGCCAAGCGAACAATTGGAAGCGCGCGTTGCCCACTTGCTTCCCGCGCTGTTCCTGGCCCGCGTCGACGGCAAATCACCGGTCGAGTACATCACCGATGAGAACGACAAGAATATGATTCGGCGCACCGCGCGCAGGCTTCTGGCTGCACCGGTCGATCGACTGAGCTTGGTGCGCGATGCCTGGGCGCGTGAATTGGCCGGCTGAGTAAGTCGGGGCTCAGATGTTGATGTGTATATGTTGATACCTCTTGGTGATCCGAGAATATCGCGGGTCCGGGGCCGCCAAGTGTGGGATTCGCGCGGCCGACCGACGGTGGAAGTCGACGTACGGTTGGCCAATGGGGTCAGCCAACGAGCGATTGCGCCAGCCGGTGCCTCGACCGGAGCGGGTGAAGCGCTGGAGCTACGAGACGGCGGACGCGCCTTTGGCGGGCTCGGCGTGACCGCCGCGGTTGATGCCGTTAATGGCCCCATTTGCGATGCGCTGACCGGCCATGACGCGACACTGTTGGAGGCCATTGATGCTCTGCTGATCACGCTCGACGGCACACCCGACAAAAGCCGGCTCGGCGGCAATGCGCTTGTCGCAACGTCAATGGCGGTCGCCAAAGCGGCCGCGGCAGCCATGGGTGTTCCCCTATGGCGCTATTTGAGAGGTTATCGCGACGTGTCGATGCCACTGCCCGAGATTCAGATTTTCGGCGGCGGCGCGCACGCCGCTCGCCGCACGGAAGTCCAGGATTTCATGGTTGCGGCAGTAGGTGCGACCAGCTACGCGATGGCTCTCGATATGACCGCCGAAGTCTATAGGGCCGCGGGCCAACTCATGCGCGAGCGTGACCTGCTGTTTGGGGTAGCCGATGAGGGCGGCTACTGGCCCGCATTCGAAACCAATGAAGCGGCGTTGGAAGCTCTGGTCGAGGCCATCGAACGGGCCGGTTTCATCGCCGGAAATGACGTCGCAATCTGCCTCGACGTCGCG
>CAUZWH010000476.1:0-2943 GCA_963583675.1 Alphaproteobacteria bacterium | reverse complement strand
CTCGGCGATCGGCCTAGGCACGATGACGCTCGGCGGCATGGTCACCGAAGCCGACAGTCTCAAGCAACTCGATCGCGCGTTCGATGGCGGTATCAATCTGATCGACACGGCTGAGCAATACGCTTCACCCCCGACGGCGAAAAGCTACGGCAAGTCGGAAGAGATTATCGGCAAGTGGCTTAAGGGTAAGCCGCGCGACGCGGTAATTGTCGGCACCAAACTGAGTGGCCCCGCTATCCCAGGCGGGTTCGGCGCACCGCATATTCGCCACGGCCTCACCGCGTTCGACAGGTTTCACCTGGAAAGCGCGGTCGATGCGTCGCTCAAGCGTCTCAAGACCGACTATATCGACCTCTACCAGACGCATTGGCCCGACCGCGATACACCCATGCTCGACCAACTCGACGCCATCGAGCGGATCATCGAGACGGGAAAAGTGCGCTACTTCGGCGCCAGCAATGAGACGGCGTGGGGACTCACCAAACTGGTCACCTTGACCGAAACTCACGATTTGCCACGGATCGTCGGCATCCAAAACGCCTATAACCTGGTGCAGCGGGATGACTTTGATGCCGGCCTAGCCGAGGTTTGCGAGCGCGAAAATGTGGGCCTGATGGCCTACTCCGTCCTCGCAATGGGCGCGCTAACTGGCAAGTATTCGGGCGGCAAGTTCCCCAAAGGCTCGAGGCTGGCGACATTCAGCTACTATCGTGACGATTGGGGCTACGGATCGCATCAGGTTCTAGACCTCGCCGATCGCTACGCGGCAATCGGTAAATCCGTGGGGCTCAGCCCGGTCGAACTGGCAATTGCCTGGGTGCTGAGCCGTCCGTATACCGCAACTGCGCTATCAAGTTGCACCAACCTCAAACAACTCGACGCCCTCATCAAGGTCGCCGACGTCACCCTTGCACCTGAGACACTAACCGCGATCGACGCGGTTCATGCCGAAACCAGACCGCAATTCCACTAGGCAGCTTGGATGCGGTTGAACCAGGACCCGTTTGAACCATGACAAATATTGACGAGATCAAGTGGCCGGCTGCGGACTTCAGCAGCGTGCCCTATGCGGTGTTTGGCGACCAGGATGTTTTCGATCGCGAAATGGAACGGATTTTTCGCGGACCGGTGTGGTGCTATCTCGCGCTCGAAGCAGAAATCCCGAATCCCGGTGATTACAAATCGGTTTTCGTGGGCGATCGTTCGGTCGTTGTAAACCGCGCCATGGATGGAACGCTCCACGCGTTCGAGAACCGCTGCGCGCATCGCGGCTCGACGGTGGTGCGCCACCTGAGCGGCAACGCCGAAGACCATACCTGTATCTATCATCACTGGAACTACGACCACCGGGGCAACCTAATCGGTGTCCCCTTCCAGCGCGGTATCGATGGTCAAGGCGGCATGCCCGATAGCTTCGACAAGAACGACCATGGCCTCCGCATGCTCAAGCTCGATACGTACCGCGGCATCATTTTCGGAAGCTTTGCAGATAGTTTGGAGCCGCTCACAGAGTTCCTCGGCAAACCGATGCTCGAATACTTCGATAGGTTATTTGCCAAGCCGATTGAGATATTAGGCTACGCGCGCCAGCGCATGCCATCGAACTGGAAAGCCTATTTCGAGAACCTCACCGACCCTTATCACGCCGGCCTGTTACACCAATTCCAAACCACGTTCGGATTGTTTCGCCAGACTCAAATGGGCGGCACGATCATGGACGACCAGAAGCGGCACCAGATCCAATACGCGATCTATGACAGCGACGACGATGAAAAGGCTCAGGCCGAATATGAGGGAACCGGGGTTTACGACACCAGCTATACGCTGGAGGACCCGAGCATCATCGGATTTCGTGACGAAGAAGGCCGCGGCGAAGCCATTTATATGATGTGCGTGTTCCCGAGCATCTTGTTCCAGCGGCTTTCAAATACGCTGGCGACCCGGACCATCCGACCGCACAGCCCAGATGAGTTCGACCTCTACTGGACGTATTTCGGCTACGCCGACGACGATGCTGAACTCCGCGAGATGCGCATCCGCCAAGTCAATCTGGTCGGACCCGGCGGCCTAATCTCAATGGAAGACGGCGAATCCGGCGTCCAGATTCAACGCGCTATCGGGCGGGTACGAGACGAGTATTCGACGATCCAGATGGGCGGCGTCGGCGACGTGTTCGACCAGCAACACATGGTTACCGAGATGCCGGTGCGTGGCTTCTGGCGCAACTACTGCAAGTTGATGGGCATGGGTCCCAGTGCGCAAGCCGCAGAGTAATTACGCGCTAACCGCGGAGGGGAGCGGCAGCCGCCGCACCTCGACGCGGCTCCACAGATAACAGATCAGGGCCACGGCACCGAGTGCCGAAGCGCAGAAGATCGAGGCCTCGACCCGCCCGGTGATGTCGGCGATAAACCCAACAAATGGCGGCGCGGCGGCATAACCGAAGTAGTGGATCGTAAAGTGGAGGCCCATGCCGGTCGCACGCGCTTCGGGCCGCAGCACATCTATTGGCAGTGCCTTAAGAATGCCCTGGGGCACGCCACCGACGATGCCGATTGCGACAAAGAGCCAGGCGGCGGTGGGGAAAAATGGTATTGCCATGAACCCCGCAATCATCAGGACCAGGCTGGCGACGACGATGGGAACCGGACGATTTACGCGCTCGCTAATGAAACCAAACACCGGAGTCGAAATTGCATACAGTCCGGCAGCCACGCCGGTCAGTGCGGCGGCGTCGACCACGGTTAGGCCACGCTCAACTAGGAACGACGGCGCGAAACTCATCAGCACGAGATAGAGCGTGCTGTAGCTCATCCACACCATCGTGACGAGCACGACCAACCATATTTCGCGTGGCAGCAATCTCGATGTCGCGGGCCGCGTGCCGACGCCGTCTAAGGCACCCGGCGGTTGGCGGTAGAGTGTCCACAGAGCTGCGAGGCC
>CAUZWH010000475.1:0-2946 GCA_963583675.1 Alphaproteobacteria bacterium | reverse complement strand
TCGTCGCAACGCGCATATTTCGGCGGGAAGCGGCCAAAACTAATGCCCTTGTGGGTAGCGATGGTCTTAACGCGGAGCGCGCGCGCCTGTTCGATAAACGGGATCCCAGTATCGGGATCATCGAGCCACCAGCCACGCCCTTGCGGCCCCCACTGAGTGTAGACCTTCCACGCGTCAATCTTCCATTCCTCGACCGCGCGCACCATACGTTCGACCTCACGTGACCCCAGGCCGGCATGACCGGCATTGGGTACCACCATGGCATGCAGCAGCAGGCGGTGCTCGCCATCGAGCGCCTCGATCAACCGCCGGGTCCGCGCCGCCTCCTCGATCGTCAGCGGATTATCGTCGGGCATGCCGGGCATGAACGACAGCACCGCCATATCGGTGTCGCTATCGAGGAAGATGTCTTTGATGAATTGGTCGGACGCGTAGCAGTCGATCGCATCCCCGCGGCCGCACTTCCCCTGCCCCCGCGACGACAACCAGCGCGTGCGCTGGCCGCCGTTCGGACGTTGACGCCAGGGTCCGTCGGGATCGAGCATGTGGGTCTGAACGTCGAAAATGAACTCGTCGCCGGCCACGGTCTGCGCCGCCGCCGCTTCGTCACGCGGTGCATCGGGATAGATCTTGAACAGCCCGCCAGTATCTTTGCGTGCGGCAAAGGCCTCGTTGAAAGCCGCAAACGTCGTCGCCACACCGCACAAGCTAGCCAGAAAAGCGCGTCGACTCTGTCCAGCTTGGCGCGCGCCCTCGGTTATGCGCACCGCAGCGAGGTCTTGCGCCATGCGCAAATGTTCGGGCACCGCGAGCGGAACGAACTCTCCGTTCGACGCCGAATCGATCTTAACCGGCAGGCCTTTAGAGCCGTGATTGGGCATCGCAGCTTTCCTTCAACCAGGATACGCCGACGCGACGGCGACGACGCCATCGTAAGCGTTAGTGTAATCGCCCAACGCCCGGCTTGTCTCGCAAGCGCCGAGGACTATAGTCCCGGCAAACTTAAGAACGGAATCCCATGGAACTTCGCAATATCGCTATCATCGCCCACGTCGACCACGGCAAAACCACCCTGGTGGATTGCCTGCTCCGGCAAAGCGGTTCGTTTCGCGATAACCAGCATATTCAGGCCCAGGCGCTCGATTCGAACGCGCTCGAGCGCGAACGTGGCATCACGATCCTTGCCAAATGCACCTCCGTGGTGTGGCGCGATGTGCGCATCAACATCGTTGACACCCCCGGCCATGCCGATTTCGGCGGCGAGGTTGAACGCATCATGAGCATGGTCGATGGCGCGTTGGTATTGGTCGATGCTGCCGAAGGCCCAATGCCGCAGACCAAGTTTGTACTGGGTAAGGCGCTGGCGCTGGGTCTGCGGCCGATCGTCGTCATCAACAAAGTCGACAAGCCCGAGCAGCGCGCCTTCGAAGTGCAGGACGAAACCTTCGATCTTTTTGCCGCCCTCGGCGCCGACGAGAAGCAGCTCGATTTCCCGACTTTGTTCGGCTCGGCCAAGGAAGGGTGGGCAGCGAGGGAGCCCGGCGGTCCCAAGAAGGACATGGCCCCGCTGTTCGATCTCGTCGTCGATCATGTCGCCCCGCCGGTCGTCGATTCTGCCGGCCCGTTTCGGATGTTGGCGACCACGCTCGAATACGATCCCTATGTCGGCCGCCTGCTAACCGGCCGGATTAGTGCGGGCTCGGTGCATCCGCAGATGACCGTGCATGCGCTTTCAGGGGACGGTACGCCGCTCGGCGAAAGCCGTATTACCAAACTGATGGCTTTTCGTGATCTCAAAAGGATCGACATCGAAGAAGCGTCGGCCGGCGACATCATCGCCCTTGCAGGCATTGCCAACGCAACCGTCGCCGATACGATTTGCGCGATCGAGGTCAGCGAGCCGCTGCCGGCCCAACCGATCGATCCGCCGACCCTGGCGATGACTTTCTCGGCCAATGATTCGCCGCTGTCGGGTCAGGAAGGCACCATCGTCACCGCTCGGCAAATCTGGTCTCGGCTTGAGCGTGAGGGCGAAGGCAATGTCGCGATCCGCGTCACCAAGCTTTCTAACGAGGCGTTCGAAGTAGCCGGGCGCGGCGAGTTGCAGCTCGCCGTTCTGATCGAGACCATGCGCCGCGAGGGCTTCGAGATGGCCATCAGCCGGCCCCGCGTGCTGTTCCGCGAAATCGATGGCCAGCGGCAAGAGCCGATCGAAGAAGTCGTCATCGACGTCGATGATGACTATGCCGGGGCCGTAGTCGAAAATCTTGGCTCACGGCGCGGCGAGCTGATCGAAATGGGTCCCTCCGGTGCGGGCAAGCGTCGGCTCGTGTTCCGCGCGCCTTCGCGCGGCTTGATTGGCTATCTCGGCGAATTTCTCACCGATACCCGCGGCACCGGTGTGATGAACCGGTTGTTCCACGGCTACGCGCCCTATAAGGGGGCCGTATCGCAGCAACGCAACGGCGTGCTGGTCTCAACCGAAGCCGGTCCGGCGGTCGCCTTTGCGCTGTGGAACTTGGAAGAGCGCGGCCCCATGTTCATCAAACCCAACGAATTGGTCTACCAGGGCATGATCATCGGCGAGCACAGCCGCGGCTCTGATCTCGACGTCAATCCGCGCAAGGCCAAGCAACTCACCAATATCCGTGCCTCCGGCAAAGACGACGCCGTCGCCCTGAACACCCCAATCCACATGACGCTCGATAAGGCACTCACCTATATCGACGACGACGAGTTGGTCGAAGTGACACCGAAATCGGTTCGCTTGCGCAAGCGCGAACGCGACCCCCTCAAACGCCGGCGCGACGCCAAGCGCGCAGCCGTCTAGGAACACACGTCAAGATTTGGTTAGCCCAACCGTCCCACTCCCCGGGCCCCACCACCTCAAGGGTATCCTCCAAGGATATTCAATAGGGTGGTGGTTAGGCCGGGGGAGTCCCTTAG
>CAUZWH010000474.1:0-2949 GCA_963583675.1 Alphaproteobacteria bacterium | reverse complement strand
AGCGTAAAATCGAACGCCCCCGCAGCGAAGCTGCCAATAAACGGATTTCGGTCAAACGGAACAAACCTCAGATCCCGGGAAACATCGACCTTGTCCTGACCACCGTCGCGGTTGTCAATGTCGGTCTAAAAACCGGCCATTATGTTGGCGCAAAAACCAGCCAGTAGCGGTTGATATGAGAAGGTCCCCGATCGGGGACCTTCTCATATTTGGTGTTAATCCTGGCTCAGCGTTTTTGCTTCGACCGACTTTGCGCCAGTCGGTAGGATTGGCCGTTCATTTCCAGAATGTGGACGTGGTGGGTCAGACGGTCGAGGAGCGCGCCGGTCAGACGTTCCTCGCCGAAGGTGGCGGTCCACTCGTCGAACGGCAGGTTTGAGGTGATGATGGTGGCGCCGCGTTCATAGCGCTGGCTGATCAGCTCGAACAACAACTCGGCGCCGGTCTTGGAGAGCGGGACAAAGCCCAGTTCGTCGATGATCAGCAGTTCGTGGCTGGCGAGTTGCTTTTGCAGGCGCAGGAGCCGCTTCTCGTCGCGGGCTTCGATCAGTTCATGCACGATGGCGGCGGCGGTGGCGAAGCGGGTTTTGATACCGTGCTGGCAGGCGGCCAAGCCGATGCCGATGGCGACATGGGTCTTGCCGACACCGCTGGGGCCCAGCGCGATGATGTTCTCGCGGCGATCGACGAACTCCGAACGGGCCAGGTCCAGGACCAGTTTTTTATTGAGCGTGGGGAGTGCATCGAAGTCGAAGCTCTCCAGGCTTTTGAGGGCCGGGAACTTGGCCGCCTTGATGCGCCGGTCGACCATCCGCGCCTCGCGATCGATCAGTTCCAGTTCGATCAGCCGCGCCAGATAGCGGATATGATCGACATTCTCGGCCGCGCATTGCCGGGCCAGCTTGGCATACTCCCGGAGCACGCTCGGCAATCTCAGCTTCTTCAGGTGATGTTCGAGAAGTAGCTCAGGTGTTTCGCCGGCCGCGGTCATGTCGGGGCTCCCGACAACAGGCTCAGGTAGCTGGACGCCGATGTCGTCGTCACTGTGGTCAGCGCCAGATGGGGATAGCAGGCCAGATCAAGCCTCGCCGGCCGGTTCTCGATCCGGCACAGCACCAGATGCTTGACCGCGTCGTAGCTGATCGCGCCCAGACGCAGGGCATCGCGCACGGCACCGTGGACAATGGCCAAGGGGAAGGTCTCGATCAGACGCAAGACCTGCACGTACTCCCGCTTGCCGGCGGCACAACGGTTCTTCTGGCTCAGCCGGGCTTCCAGCAATCGGCGCAGCGTCGCGAACTCGGTTGGCAACGACCAGCCCTGCAACGGTGCCGCCTGATCGAGGGCCCCGACCTTCTGTTCCAACAGGGCCAGGTAATGCAGCGGATCAAAAACAAAGTCGCCGCCATCATAGGATCGCCGATGCCGCGCGATCACCTTGGCGCCCAACGTGATGACCACGTCATCGACATAGACCTTCACCATCACATCGCGGTGCGCATAAACGACAGGGACCGAGTAGTCGGTGTTCTTGTATCGGACCAGTGCCTGACTGGTGACCCGCCCGGGCCGTTTGTCGCAGGCATCGAACGGTGTCGCGGGGAGGTCCTCGAAGACCGCCTGATCGGCCGTCATGCGCATGCCGATCGTGGTCGTGGCGCCACGCAAGATCCTGCCTTGTCGCTCGCGGCAGCGCTCCTCAAGCATGGCATTGAGATCGGCAAAGTCGCGAGCCCGAGGAAACGGCACCATGAAGGTCCGCCGGGCAAAGCCCACCATTCCCTCTACTTTGCCCTTGTCGTTCCCCTTGCCCGGACGGCCATAGCGATCCTCAAACACATAGTGCGATTGCAGGGCCGCGAACAGCGTGCTGCGCTTGCGGGTGCCGTCGCCAAGGATCTTTGCCACCGCCAACCGAGTGTTGTCGTAGAGGATCGATAACGGCACACCGCCAAAGAACGCAAATGCCGCCACGTGACCGTCGCACAACGCCTCCGCCGTCTCGGCCGGGTAGGCCTTCACAAAAATCGCATCGCTGTGCGGCAACCCGACCACAAGAAAATGCACCTTCCGGGTCACGCCGCCGAGCACCGCCCAGGCTTCACCAAAGTCGGCCTGCGCGTGACCCGCCGGGTGCGCCAGGGGCACGAAGGCTTCCTTCAGGCTTTGTCGGCGCGGATGCACATAATCCCGCACCGTCGTATAGCCACCCTCGAAGCCGCGTTCCTCTCGCAGCCGATCATAAATCCGCTGGATCGTATGACGCTGCTTCTTCGGTGCGCTCAAATCATCATGCAGAACCTGGTCGATAAAGCCGATATGACGATCAAGCTTCGGACGTCCTCGCTCCACGGTCCGCCGATAACCCGGCGGCGCCGAGTGCAACACCATCTTCGAGACCGTTCCCCGGTCTATCCCAAAACGCTGAGCCGCTTCTCGTTGGCTCAGACCCTGGCCTAATACCGCCAGCCTAACCCGACCATATAAATCCACACCGAACATCCCCCGCCTCCGGCAAAATTAAACTGCCAGAGACTTAGACGTGGCCGGGTTTTACACCGACACGGAAGGACAATACCCACCGTTACCGTGGCCGAGTTTTGCACCGTGAATTACACCTCCCGTTCAAGGAACTGCATCAGCGCCCTGAAGCCTTTTTCCCAAGCCTCAGCGAGCTCGTCCCAAACAAAACCGATCTCATCTAACCGCTGAATGCGTTCCGGGGAGAGACTGTCCGTGCTGGACGAGATGATCGCCGCCGGGATAAAGCCGAGCGAGGTGACAATGGCTACTCTCGTTCGGGTGGCGCCGTCTTTCAAGGCAGGGCGCTGCCTAGCGTTGGAAGCGAAAGACCGTGAGTGGTATGCTGGTCGCGGCTTCTATGAAGCGCTCTTCGCCCTCCCCGTCCATAACATGGACGCCGCCGACCTGCTCGACGACTACAATACG
>CAUZWH010000473.1:0-2970 GCA_963583675.1 Alphaproteobacteria bacterium | reverse complement strand
GTGCTGAAGCATCAAGTTTCTCGTGTGACGCTCGTGGAACTCGATCCCCAAGTGGTGGATGTATGCCGCGAACATCTTCCGTCAATCTGCGGCGCCGCGTTCGATGATCCGCGCACCAACTTGGTCATCGCCGACGGTGCCGATCTCGTTGCTGGCACCGACGATCGCTTCGACGTCATCATCGTCGACTCACCCGACCCGATCGGCCCAGCGCAAGTGTTGTTCGAACAGACTTTCTACGACGACTGTCGTCGATGCCTCAGTGAGGGCGGCGTGGTGGTCACCCAGAATGGAGTTCCGTTCTTCCAGGGCGATGAAGTGCGAAGTGCGAACCGCGCTTTCCGTGCGCTGTTTTCATATTCGGGGTTTTACACAGCGCCCGTGCCGACCTACTACGGCGGGCACATGGCCTTCGGATGGGCCAGTGACAGCTTAGACTTAGCTGGCGTCACGCCGAGTTCGATTCGTGCAAGGTATGAAGCTAACAAACTGGGGACCGGTTACTACAACCCCGAAATCCACCTAGCGTCGTTTGCGCTGCCCAACTATATCCGCAAGCTATTGGGCGATTAGTCAGGCGTCATCGCTGAAACACCTAGTAGCGCGCGGCGCCGCAACCATTGGCTCGGTCGGTAGCGATCGTCGCCGGTAATGGCCTGTAGATTCGATAGGATCTTGAGGACGTTGCCGGGCCCCATATCATCGGCCAGTTCAAGCGGTCCTTGGGGGTAGTTAAGACCCAATCGCATAGCGGTATTGATATCTTCCGGCGATGCGATGCCGATCTGAGCAATTTCACACCCAAGATTGGCGACCATCGCGCGGATACGCTGCGCTATGAAACCCGCCGAATCGTGGATTGCCGTGATCGCCCGACCATCTGCGGCGAGCCCGGCGATGACGCGGTCGCGCAGCGCGAGATCCGCACCGGGCGGCGTCATGACCGTGACGCGCGAGGTCGGATCGGCTGAAAGGTCAATCGCAACCAGGCGCCGAAAGTCGGCCCCGGTGCGGGCCGCTACCGCCGTACAGTCTTCACCAAGCGGCGCCGCTAGGATCGGGCTACGACCATCGTCAGCCGGCATGATCTCCAGCCCGATACCGGATAGAAACGCAGTAAGCGATTGGTGGGGTTCGGCAAGTGAAACCGATGTGATCGGGTCCGCTGAACTCACGGCGTCGGCGTCGGAACCGATCTTTTTGCCCTCTTCGTCATACGTGTAGTAGCCGGAGCGGGTTTTGCGTCCCAGACGACCGGACGCATACAAGCTTTCGTGCAGCGGCGATGTGGCGATGCGCCGGTCTTGAAAGTAGCCGTTGTAGATGATGCTTGAGGCCGGAAAGTTGACGTCGATCCCGGTGAGATCCATCAGTTCGAACGGTCCCATACGAAATCCGCAACTGTCGCGCATCACCGCATCGACCTGGGCGGGCGATGCAATTTGCTCGTGAGCAATTCGTAGCCCTTCGGTGTAGTAGGCACGACCCCCGAAGTTGACCAGGAACCCAGGGCCGTCGCGAACGATGACCGGGGTTCGCCCCATGCGCTCGCCAATGACGCACAGCGCATCAACAACATCGTCGGCCGTGTCGGGCGCGCGTACGACCTCGACCAGTTTCATCAGGGGCACGGGATTAAAAAAATGGAGACCGCCAACGCGGCTGCGGTATTCGCATGCACTGGCAATCGATGCGATGCGTAGCGACGAGGTGTTCGACGCCAGTATTGCCGTTGGTTGCAGCACAGTTTCGAGATCGCGAAACAGGGACCGTTTAGCATCGAGGTCTTCGATTACCGCTTCAACGACGACGTCACAATTGGCCAGATCGCTCAACATGTCGACGCGGTGCAAGCGCTGCATGGTTGCGATTACGTCGCTCTCTTCCATGCGCCCTTTCTCCACCTGGCGGCGAAGCATTTTGTCGATGAAGTCGATCGCATTCTCGGCTACGCCATCCATGGCATCGAAGATCACGGTTTTGATCCCGCCAACCGCGGCTACTTGAGCAATGCCTCGGCCCATCGCGCCAGCACCGATGACTCCCAGTCTTAGATCTTCGCGCGTCGCATCAACCATCTTGTTCGCCTCCCAGCGGAACCATCGTCACGGTCAAGCACAAGAAATGTTGGCGTTCTTAACACTTCGTACAGCTTGAAAGCCGAGGATTTGCTACACACATACTATGTGGTCGCCCGTACTGGGGACCGTAGAATTTATTGTGCTCGCCCGAGCCTACCGGCTGGGGTCGCGGGCGCTAACAAGGCCCGCACTAGAGCCTCGCTCGCAGGAGGAGGTCTGAAATGACACGCGTTTCCCTATTCAATAGCCCACTTCTGCTTGGCTTCGAGGATCTCGAACGCACGCTGGACCGGGTGTCTCGCACCTCTACCGACGGTTATCCGCCGTATAACATTGAGCAGACAAGCGAAAACGGCCTGCGTATCACGCTTGCGGTCGCCGGTTTCACATCGGATGACCTCGACGTCACGATCGAGGAAAACCAACTCGTAGTCCGCGGTAAACAAAGCGAGGTTGCCGATCATCGGGTGTTCCTCCATCGCGGAATCGCGGCCCGCCAGTTCCAACGTAATTTCCTCCTCGCCGAGGGCATTGAGGTAAAAAGTGCTAGCCAAGCGGATGGTCTGCTGCACGTTGATCTGATCCGACGGGAACCTGAGATTAAGGTCCGACAAATCAAGATCAACGACGCCGCATCGAAAGACAAACGGCCTACGCTCGTATCGATCGATGACGACGAAACCAAACGCGCGTCCTAATTGGAGCGTAAAGGATATTTTTATGATGAAAGAGCTTGTCCAGAGCGACTATCTAACGCCCGAAGCCCTCGCTGTATGGTCTGCACCATATCTGGCTTATGTCAGGTCACTTAGCGTCGACGGCGAGGAAGTCTTCGCAATTTACGCGGCCGACGGAATTCAGTTAGGGGTCTGTCCGACGCGTGAGGTCG